>JANNFV010000641.1:0-1764 GCA_031380285.1 Hyphomicrobiales bacterium
ACCCAAACCTCCTCATGCTGAGGAGCGGCAAGGCCGCGTCTCGAAGCACGCACAACGCCAAAGCCGCTCACAAGATAATGCCAGGACATCATGACTGACCACGCCGATATCCAGGCACCAGGACTGCAACTGGGCGAGAAACCGCCTGCGGTTTCCGAGAGCATCGAGCGGATGCTGGGCGCCGCCATCATGGCGGTGCTGTGCCTGATCACCTTCGCCAATGTTGTGGTGCGCTATTTCACCAATATCTCCTTCGCCTTCACGGAGGAACTGTCCGTGGCGTTGATGGTGATTGGTGCGCTTGTCGGCACAGCGGCTGCGTTTGCGGGAGACCGCCATATCCGGCTGACCTTCCTTATCGAGCGTCTGCCTGTCGCGAAGCAGCGTCTGGTAGAGCTGTTTGTGCTGCTCTGCTGCCTCGGCCTGTTCGTCATGCTGACCTGGCTGGCCACGCGGTACGTCTGGGATGAATACCGCTTCGAGGTGATGTCGCCGGGCCTCGGCATCCCGCAATGGCGCTACACCGTTGCGATGCCGGTGCTGAGTGCGCTGATTTGCCTGCGCATCCTGGGCCGCCTCATCCGCGTTGGCCGCACGGTGAGGCTCTGATGGTCGCGGAAGGCTCCTTCATCCTGCTTGGCGGATTCTTTCTGCTGCTGTTCCTGGGCATGCCGCTGGGTGTGGCGCTCGGTATCGCTGGCGTCGCCGTCATCGCGGTCGAGCAACTCGGCATCATGGCGTTTCCGACGAATGTCTGGACCGGCATCGCGAAGTATCCGCTGCTGGCGCTTCCGGTCTTCATCGTGGCCGGAATGATGTTCGAGAAATCGGGCGTGGCCGAGCGCCTCGTGCGTTTCGCAGAGGCCTGCATCGGCAACCGCACGGGCGGACTGGCGATTGTCGCCGTCATCGTCTGCATGGTGCTGGGTGGTATTTCCGGCTCTGGTCCGGCGGATGCGGCGGCCGTTGCCATGGTGCTGGCACCGTCAATGTTGAAGCAGGGCTATCCGCGCCCGTATATCGCCAGCCTCACCGCTGCGGCGGGCTCGACCGCGATCCTGATTCCGCCGTCCATCGCCTTCATCGTCTATTCCGTGCTGGTGCCCGGCGTATCCCTGAACGCGTTGTTCCTCGGCGGGCTGATCCCCGGCATTCTTGCTGGCCTTTCGCTGTTGTTCCCGGCGATCTGGCTGGCGAAGAAACACGGCTTCGGCAAGCCAGACCCCAACGTGGTACGCCCCCCGATCTGGCAGACCTTCAAGGAGGCGATCTGGGGCCTGATGGCGCCCATCGTGATTCTTGGTGGCTTGCGATCCGGCGTCTTCACGCCAACAGAGGCGGCAGTTGTCGCTGTGTTCTATGGCCTGTTCGTCGGCGTGTTCATCTATCGCACGCTCGATGCCCGGAAAATCTACGAGGTGCTGGCCCAGTCAGCCGAGATTTCCGCCGTGGTGATGATCATCATCGCGCTGGCTTCGGTGTTCGCCCATGCCGGATCGACGGTCGGCACCTTCGATGCCGCGGCCAAGACACTCATTTCCTTCACTGCGAACGAAACCGTGATGCTGCTGGCGATCACGCTGATCCTGCTGATCGCGGGCATGTTGATCGACGGTGTGTCGATCTTCCTGGTGTTCCTGCCGATCCTGCTGCCCATCGCCAAGACCTATGGCTGGAACCTGACCTGGTTCGGCATCATCATGACCATGAACATCGCCATCGGCCAGTTCACCCCGCCCATGGCCGTCAACCTGATGGTGACCT
>JANNFV010000691.1:0-1543 GCA_031380285.1 Hyphomicrobiales bacterium
TTGTCCGGGGTCAGCCGCTGGAGGCTGAGATCGGGACGGTGAACCATCACCTCGCGCAGGCGGCCGATCTCGGAATAAACGCCGGGATTGGTTGTCATGGCGAAACCAGCGTCGAGCTGCCTGCCAACGGACTGATCGCCCCGGTCCACAACAGGTAAGCTGAGGCCCCCGCCGCGATGACCAGCGCCAACGCGAGCACGCTTTCCAGCGGCGTGAAGGTTTTCTCACCGGTTTCCCTGCGCGCCATGACATAGAAGATGATGCCTGGCACATAGAGCATCGCGGCCATGAACAGATATTTGGGATCGGCGGCATAGAGCAGCCAGACACCGTAAAGTGTCGCGACTATGCCTGCCGCAAGATCGCGCGTGGTGCTCTCGCTCGGACCGTATCCGTCCCGGCCCAGCGCAACTTTGGCGGCATAGGCACCAGAGAAGACATAGGGCACCAGGATCGCCACCGAGGCGATGGAGAACATTGCCTGATAGGTGCTGTTGGCAAAGTAGGTGAGGATCAGGAATGCCTGCACCAGCCCGTTGGTGACCCAGAGGGAGATATCGGGCGCGCCTTGTGCATTCTCGCGTGCGAAAAAGCGCGGCATGGTGCCGTCCTTGGCCGCGACATAGGGCACCTCGGCTGCCAGCAGCGTCCAGCTGAGAAAAGCGCCCAGCACCGAGACAACCAGCGCCACGTTGATGACAATCGCGCCCCAGCGCCCGACGATGTGTTCCAGCACACCGGCCATGGACGGGTTTTTGAGTGCTGCCAGATCCGGCTGGTTGAGAATGCCCAGCGACAGCAGCGACACCAGCGCATAGAGGCCAAGACAGGCGGCAAAGCCCAGCATGGTCGCAGCGCCGATATCCTGCCGCCGTTCGGCGCGGGAGGAATAGACGCTGGCTCCCTCGATGCCGATGAAGACCCAGAGCGTGACCAGCATGGTGCTCTTCACCTGGGCCATGATGCTGCCCAGGCTGGTGTTTTGCGTTCCACTGAAATCAAGCGCGAACAGATCAATCTTGAAGGCGACGATGACGATGCCGATGAACAGGATGATCGGAGCAATCTTGGCGATGGTGGCGATGAGATTGACCAACGCCGCCTGCCGCACCCCTGACAGGGCAAGCGCATGGATCAGCCACAGCACGAACGACGCGCCAAGGATGGCCTGCCAGGTGTTGCCCTCTCCAAAGGCGGGAACGAAGTACGACAGGGCGCTGAACATCACCACGGCATAGGACACATTGCCGACCCAGGCGGATATCCAGTAACCCCAGGCGCTGTTGAAGCCAATGAATGGCCCGAACCCCGCTTTGGCGTAGGCATAGGGGCCTGCATTGAGTTCGGGCTTTCGCCGCGACAGACCCTGGTAGACCAGCGCCAGCGCCAGAATGCCAATACCCGTGATGCCCCAGCCGATCAGGATGGCGAGCGGGCCTGCGCCTGCCGCCATGTTCTGCGGCAGGCTGAAGACGCCCGAGCCCACCATCGAGCCGATGACCATGGCTGTCAAAGCGCCAAGCCTCAGCTTGCGGGATGTATC
>JANNFV010000713.1:0-1901 GCA_031380285.1 Hyphomicrobiales bacterium
GTCGGCCTGCCCGAGACCTGGCTGCGAAAGCCATGCTCGGTGAAGCTCGCCTCGGGGCGGATGCCCGATTTCGCTTCATGCAACGAGGCCAGAACCTCGTTCTGGTTGTTGCCGATAGAGGAGACGATCCCCATGCCTGTGACGACGACGCGGCGCATGCCAGTTCTCCACTCTCAAGATATTGAAGGGCTGTTCACGAGGATCAGCCGAAACGGTTCTGTCCCTCGGTGCCACGCTGGCACAGGAAAACGATCAGGACGATGGTACCCACCACGGGCACCACAGCAAGCAGATACCACCAGCCGCTTCTATCGGTATCATGCAGGCGCCGCACGGCAGCCGATATCGACGGCACGAGCAGGGCCAGGACGGCGATCAGCGAAATGATCGGCAGGAACGCCGTTACCGCATAGACGATGAGCGTGAAGAGCAAAAACCACCAGTACTCTGGTCGTGAGGCCCGCCCCTTGAAGTCGGCATATCTGGAAAAGCAGATCTTGATCGCATCCAGAAAGCCCGGTGCGCTGGTGCTGCCGATGGGCGCATTGATCGCGGCGGACATGCTGGCGGTTGCTCCTGCCAGCTGCGATGCCACATTCTGCGTTCCCGCCTGCAACACGCTGCCCAGCGGCACCGGCGGCGGCAGGGAAGATGTCTTCACCAGCCCGGCCAGCGCGGTCTCGGGCAAGGGCTTCCAGCCCGCCATGCCCTCAGACCAGACAGGCATGTCGGAGGCAAAGGGCGTGCTCTGCGCCATGCCTTGCAGGGTCTCCACCGAATAGGGGCCTTCCTGCTTGCCGTTGATGACACAAAACCAGAGTGCGTTGCTCATGGGTGCTCCTGAAAATTGTAGGGATCGCTAGAGTGTGGAGAATCGAATGGTCTTCAATGCCGTATCAGGCGGCCTTTTCCTTCGACAGGCCGACCTTGAGATCCGTTGCATTGTAGATGGTCTCGCCATCGGCTTTCAGCCAGCCATCGGCGATGCCGAGCACCAGGCGTCCGCGCATCACGCGCTTGAAATCGATGCCATATTCCACGAGCTTCGTCCTCGGCGTCACCATGCCCTTGAACTTCACTTCCCCAGTGGCCAGCGCCATGCCGTAGCCTGGTTCGCCGAGCCAGCCCAGGAAGAATCCCGTGAGTTGCCACATCGCATCGAGCCCAAGGCAGCCCGGCATGATCGGGTTACCCTGGAAATGGCAGGGAAAGAACCAATGGTCCGGATGGATGTCGAATTCCGCCCGGATCATGCCCTTGCCGTGCGGACCACCATCTTCGGAAACCGCCGTGATGCGGTCGAACATCAACATGGGTGGCAGCGGTAACTGGGCGTTGCCCGGCCCGAAAAGCTCGCCGCGCCCGCAAGCCAGAAGGTCTTCCTTGGTGAAGCTGGAGCGGCGCTCTGTCATGATGGTAGCATGTCCCTGCTGCCGCGTGAGGCGGCTTTTGCGCCCTGTTAACAGGGGTAATGGCTGATGACAAACGGCTTCAGTCGGCTTTCAAGTCCAAAATAGGTTCAATCCTTCAGTCCGCCCGCGGACAATCCAGCCACGATCTCGCGTTGCGCGGCAACCGTCAGCACGATGACCGGCAATGTCACCAGCAGCGCCGCCGCCGCCAGCGGCCCCCAGGAAATCTGCTCGAAGGTGAGCGAGTTATAGACCGCCGAGGGCAGGGTGCGGCTGTTCTTGCCGCCAAGCACGACTGAGAACACGAAATTGTTCCAGGAGAAGATGAAGGCGAGGATAGCCCCCACCATCATGCCGGGACGCGCCAGTGGCATGGCGATGTAGCGGAAGCTCTGCCACAGCGTCGCGCCATCGACATAGGCCGCATCCTCCAGTTCTTGCGGGATGCCCATTATCGTCTGGGTGATGATCGGTTACTTCGAGGGCATC
>JANNFV010000011.1:0-1756 GCA_031380285.1 Hyphomicrobiales bacterium
CTGGTGCGCGATGCCCTGGCGGCCATGGAGCCGTCCGATGCGGTTCTGACCGCTGACCGCACCCGATTGGCAGAAGTCCGCGCCGAACGCGCCCGGACGGCTGACAGCTATTTCGCCCGCCATGCCGGTGATTGGGATCAGTTGCGGGCGCTGCATGTGGCGGAAACCGAGGTGGAGCAGGCACTCCTGAAAGCCATCGGTCCAGGTCCATTCCGTGCCATCCTCGATCTGGGTACAGGTACGGGTCGCATGCTGTCACTTCTGGCGGGACGGGCCGAGCGGGCGGTCGGTGTCGATTCGAGCGCCGCGATGCTGTCGGTCGCCCGTTCCAACATCGAACGGGCAGGCCTCAAGAACGCGCAGGTGCGTCACGGCGATATCTATGCGCTGCCAGTGGAACGCGATGGCTACGACATCGTGGTGATCCACCAGGTGCTGCATTATCTCGACGATCCGGCGCGCGCCGTGCGCGAGGCCTGCCGCGCCCTGCGCCCGGGCGGCCAGCTTTTCGTCGTGGATTTCGCACCCCATGATGTCGAGTTCCTGCGCACCGATCATGCCCATCGCAGGCTCGGCTTTGCCTCGCAGGAAATCTGCGATGCGTTGACCGAGGCCGGCCTCGTGGATGCGTCCAGCAGCCATGTCGGCACCGACACCTCCACCAAGCTCACCGTCACGATCTGGCAGGCGCGGGATGCCCGCCTGATCGATGACACCAACCGCATTCCGATGCCTTCCAATCTTCCAATGCCTTCCATGAGAGAGGTGGCGTAACATGGTCCTCACGCCGTTCCGCAAGAGCCGTGGCGCATCGACGCGCTCCAAGCTCAAGGTCTCTTTCGAATTCTTTCCCCCCAAGACGACGGAGATGGAGACAAGCCTGTGGGAGTCGATCCATCGGCTTGCACCGCTTGGCCCGTCGTTCGTTTCCGTAACGTATGGCGCAGGCGGCTCCACCCGTGAGCGCACGCACAACACGGTGGCGAGGATCGTGACCGACACGGCCCTGAAACCTGCCGCGCATCTCACCTGCGTGGCTGCGACGAAGGACGAGATCAACGAGGTCATCCGCGACTACTGGTCCGCCGGCATTCGCCACATCGTGGCGCTGCGCGGCGACCCGCAGACCGGGGCAGGCACGGCCTATCAGCCACACCCCGGCGGTTACACCGACACGCCGGATTTGATCCGCGGCATCAAGGCCATCGGCGATTTCGAGGTTTCCGTTTCGGCCTATCCGGAGAAGCACCCGGAAAGCCCGTCGCTGGATGCCGACATCGACTTGCTGAAGCGCAAGGTGGATGCGGGTGCGACACGCGCCATAACGCAGTTCTTCTTCGAGAACGATTTTTACTTTCGCTATCTCGACAAGGCCCATGCAGCAGGCATCGATATCCCGATCATTCCCGGCATCATTCCCGTGCTCAACTTCAAGCAGGCCGCGAATTTCGCCACGCGCTGCGGCACCCATGTGCCGCAATGGCTGGCCGACCGCTTCGAGGGGCTGGATGATGATGCTGCGACCCGCAAGCTGATTGCCGCCGCCATCGCTGCCGAACAGGTCACGGACCTGATCGACCGGGGCGTCACGGACCTGCATTTCTATACGATGAACAAGGCCGATCTCGTCTACGCGATCTGCCATCTCGCAGGCGTCAAGGGCGAGCAGCCCGCGAAGGCCGTTGCGGCTTGAACTTCCTTCTCGCGCTTGCGGGAGAAGGTGGCGGAGCGCAGCGAAGCCGGATGAGGGCATGCC
>JANNFV010000017.1:0-1575 GCA_031380285.1 Hyphomicrobiales bacterium
CCCGGCTGGCCCTGTGACCTGCCAATCATTGCCAGCCTTGATCAGCGTCCGTGCATCCGCGTTGACGAAGATGCCACCCCGGCGCTTGAACAGATCGGCATATCCCTGGGTCAGGGCCAGCGGATCGCGCAGGGATGACGGATCCTTCCAGTGAAAGGCCCCCGCCGCCTTTTCCACCGAGAGATGCGGCTCCAGTGTCGCCAGCGCCTTGGCATCGACCAACTCGTAATTGACGCCGAACTCGCGGTTGAGACGCTCGGCTTTCTTGAGCGTTTCCTCGATACTGGCCGCCTTGCGGTACATCTGGATCCAGCCGCCGGGGCGCAGCAGATCCGAAATGCCAGCCTCTGCCGCCAGCGCCTGGTGCTCTTCAAGGCAATGCGCGAACAGCGGCCGGTTCGTCCGGATGGCGCGCTCGATCTTTTCGGGCGCGGCATTGCGCCAATATTTGAACAGGGGCGGCGCGATCTTCAAAAGGCTGGAGAGCTGATAATGCGCTTCGGTCTGGCCGTTCAAGGCGTAGCGGATCAGTTTGCCAAGGCCCGTTGGAAACGTATAGGGCAAATAGGCCTCGCGCTGGATGAGGCCAGCATTGCCATACGAGGTTTCCTCGCCCGGCCCTCGGCGGTCCACAAGGACCACACTGCGCCCCCGCTTCTGCAGATGCAGCGCAGCCGCGACACCGACGATGCCCGCCCCCAGAACCACCACGTCGCAGCGCATCGCCGCTCCCAAAATAAAACTGTTGCCCAGATCGTAAACTCGGTAAGTCAAGCCGGTCTTTCAAGCCTCTGGTTTCTCGAAACAGGCGTTGAAACAACGGACTATTGATTGAACGATAGTGAAAGCAACGGATCAGTGCTGGAAATTCTGACGAAACCGTTGGCCTGGATCGGACGCCATGGCACGCAGGGATTCGCACTCTCCATTTTCGTCGGGTTGGCCCTGCCCCAGTTCGCGGCGGCAGCACGCCCTTTGCTCGCGGTCACCATCTTCATCTTCGTGATGCTGACCTTTGCCCGGGCGGAGGAGCCGAAGGTGCGGGCGCTGCTCAAGGCACCCAAGCCGCTGGTGCTTGCCAGCCTGTGGCTGATCCTCGCGCCAGCCATCGTGATCACCACGATCCTGTCGGTGATCGGTCGCCAGAACCTCGATCCCGGCCTGGTGCTTGGCCTGGCGGTCATGGGGGCTGCGCCGCCCATCATGTCCGCACCCGCTGTCGCCATGCTGCTGGGCCTGGAGCCGACTCTGCTGCTCACTGCCGTGCTGGTGACGACGGCATTGGCACCCATTATCTCCCCCGTGTTGGTGGACCTGATCGCGGGTGCCGCCGTGCCGCTGGATCTCGGTGTTCTCATCCAGCGCCTGCTGCTGCTGATCGGCGGCGCGATCATCGGTGCCTTTGTCCTGCGCAAGGTGCTGGGCATGGAGCGCATCCGCGCCAGCAAGGAGACATTCGATGGCAAACGCAGCTCCAATGGGTGAGCGCGCCGCTCAGCTGTTGCGCGCTCATCGGCCCTCAATGCGTGTGGTGCTGGTGACGATGGACAGTCACTTGGCAAGCGCCACCGAGCG
>JANNFV010000033.1:0-1763 GCA_031380285.1 Hyphomicrobiales bacterium
CAGAGGCCCATACCAAACCGGAATCTGGTGCCCCCACCAGAGCTGGCGGGAGATGCACCACGGCTCGATGTTCTCCATCCAGTTGAAGAAAATCTTCGCCCTTTCCGGCGGATGCATCTTCGTCTTGCCCGCGCGCACAGCTTCCATGGCCTTTTCAGCCAATGGCTTGACGTTGACATACCATTGCTCGGTCAGCCACGGCTCGATGACGACGCCGGAGCGGTCGCCATGCGGCACCATGTGGGTGTGTGGTTCAATCTTGGCGACAAGGTTCATCGCGGTCAGGTCTTCGATGACCCGCTTGCGGCATTCGTAGCGATCAAGGCCCTGATACTGAACCGGCATATGCGGCTCACTCACCATGGTCGCATCGGCGTTCATCAGGTTGATGAGCGGCACGACATCCTTGTGGCGCAGATACACCTCGTAATCGTTGAAATCATGCGCAGCCGTGATCTTCACCGCGCCTGTCCCCTTCTCGGGGTCGGCATAGGTGTCGGCGATGATGGGCAGGCGGCGGTTGACCAGTGGCAGAACAGCCGTCTTGCCGATCATCCACCCGATGCGCTCGTTCTCGGGATGCACCGCCACCGCGCCATCACCCAGCATCGTCTCGGGGCGCGTCGTGGCGATGGTGATGAAGGTGGTGTCGTCTTCCGGATTATAATCAACGCCCTCAAGAGGATAGTTGAAATACCACATGTGGCCTTTCACTTCCCGCTGGTCCACTTCGAGGTCGGAAATGGCAGTGAGCAGCTTCGGGTCCCAGTTCACCAGGCGGCGGTCCTTGTAGATCAGGCCCTGCCTGTAGAGGTCGACGAAGACCTTGAGCACGGCGTCGCTCAGGCCGGGATCCATGGTGAACCGCTCGCGTGACCAGTCGCAGGAGGCGCCCAGGCGCTTCAGCTGGTTGATGATCGTGCCGCCGGATTCTTCCTTCCACTTCCAGACTTCCTTCAGGAAAGCTTCGCGGCCCATGGTGCGGCGGTCGGACTGGTTTTCGGAGGCAAGCTTCCTCTCCACCATCATCTGCGTGGCGATGCCGGCGTGGTCGGTGCCGGGCTGCCAGAGCACATCCCTGCCCCGCATGCGCCAGTAGCGGCACAGCACGTCCTGCAGCGTGTTGTTCAGCGCGTGGCCGATATGCAGCGAGCCCGTGACGTTGGGCGGCGGGATGACGATGCAGAAACCTTCCGCGTCCTTCCGCGACTTGCGCCCGGCCTTGAAGGCGTCAGCCTTGGCCCAGGCTTCCGCAATGCGGGCCTCAACGGCGGCGGGTTCGAATGTCTTGTCCATCATGACCATTGACCAAATGCAAAAAAGCCGGGCGAAAGGCCCGGCTGGAAGGGTTACGAGGGGTAAACCGGAGTGCCGCGCCTACGTCAACGTCCGCCGCGTGCGACGCGTTCGATTTCCGACCTCACCAGGCGCTCGACAACGCTGGGGAGGTTGTCGTCAAGCCACGACTTGATCATGGGGCGCATCATGTCCTGCACCAGATCATCGAGCGTACGGGCATTGTTTGCCAACACCGTGTTGGCGAGCGACGAGAACGCGGTGGTGACCATCCGGTCCGTCGAGGGGGAAACAAGCCGTTCGGCTGGTGCCGACAGCTTTTCGGGCAGCAGCGCGGGAGCCGCGTCGAATTCAGCCGCCGCCATCAGCGTATCAATGTCATCCTGGCCCTTGGCGGGTTCCGGTGCTGCCTGCACGGCCACCGGATCATCAAAGGAAAGATCGTTATCGACCGGATCATCCGTGAT
>JANNFV010000038.1:0-4446 GCA_031380285.1 Hyphomicrobiales bacterium
TTCGGCTGTTGCAGCAAGGCGCGGATGATCTCGATGCGCTGCCGTTCACCCGCCGACAGGCTCCACACCGGCGCAGCAGGGTCCAGCGCCAGGCCGTAGCGCTTGGCCAGGGTCGCTGCATCGCTGGCCAGTGCCGCGTCAGCCTTGCGGCCCGGCAGGCCCAGCGCCAGGTTTTCCAGCACGCTCAGGTTTTCGAAAAGCGAAAAATGCTGGAACACCATGGCGACGCCAAGCGCACGCGCCGCCTCGGGATGGGAAATCTTGACCACCTGGCCCTGCCAGCGGATTGACCCGGCATCGGGTTGCAGCAGGCCAAAGAGAATTTTGACCAGCGTGGACTTCCCGGCGCCGTTCTCCCCCAGCAGGGCGTGGATTTCGCCAGCATTGACAGTGAGCGCCACGCCGTCATTGGCGGTGAACGCGCCAAAGCGCTTGACGATACCGTCGAGCTGGACGAGCGGTTGTGGGGCGGGAGCAGGGATCACCGCTCCACAATCCCCGATGCGGGCCGGTTTGACCAGTGGCTGCGGTTTTCAACCCACAGAAAGACCTCGGCGATTCAATTCTGCTCCCGTGCCGTCGTCATGACCGGGCTTGACCCGGCCATCCAGGTTTCCTTGCTGCGTGGTCAACCGTGGATGCCCGGCTCAAGGCCGGGCATGATGATCGAATTGAATTGCCCTGTCAGAAAGACCAGTCGCGGCCATTTCCGACCTGTGCAGGCCTTGACATTCAAACGATATACGGTAGCACGCCCACTCTCATCGCGGCGCAATCCGTGATGGCATGCATTGACGGACTTTCGCGCCAGTTGGTTTTGCCTTCCGCCGCTGAGCCGATCTCAGGAGAATTCCCATGGCGAAGGCCAACACCATCAAGATCCGGCTGAATTCGTCTGCCGATACCGGCCACTTCTACGTGACCAAGAAGAATGCCCGCACCAAGACCGAGAAGCTGGTGATGAAGAAGTATGACCCCGTTGCCCGCAAGCACGTGGAATACAAGGAAGGCAAAATCAAGTAATTGATCCAACCACCTGATTGAATTGAAAAAAGCGCCGGTTTTCCAGGCGCTTTTTTGTTGTCTTATGACTGAAATTCCGGGCAGGCCGCGGCAATCGCGAGAAAATCGCTGGCCTTCAGGCTGGCGCCTCCCACCAGCGCACCATTGACGTTGGCGACCGCCATCAGTTCGGCGGCATTGGATGGCTTCACCGAGCCGCCATAGAGAATGCGAACGGTTTCGCCCGCATCGGAAAAGCGGGCGATCAAGCCGTTGCGGATTGCGGCGTGCACGTCTGATACCTCCTGCACGGTCGGTGTCCGGCCAGTGCCGATCGCCCAAACCGGCTCATAGGCGACCACGAGCCTTTCCGGCGGCGCGTTCTCGGGGATCGATCCGGCAAGTTGGCCTGAGACCACCGAAATGGTCATCCCCGAATCGCGCTCGGCCTCGGTTTCGCCGACGCAGACGATGGCAGTCAGCCCCGCCCGCAACGCTGCCGCTGCCTTGGCCGCAACCACGGCATCGCTCTCGCCATGATCGGCGCGGCGCTCGCTATGCCCGACGATGACAGCGCTGCCGCCTGCATCGGCGATCATCTCGGCGGAAACATCGCCGGTATGCGCACCAGACACCTTGGCGTGGCAATCCTGCGCGCCCAGCCGGATCACCGACGCCTCGGCGACCTTTGAGAAGCCCAGCAGCAACGTGGCAGGCGGGCAGATCAGCAGATCGGCCTTGGCGGCAACGGCGGCAGCACCATCCATCATCGCCTTCAACTCGACGGCAGAAGCCTTCAGGCCGTTCATCTTCCAGTTTCCGGCGATCATGGGGCGGACAGCGCTCATCAGCAGTTTCTTCCGTTGTTTTGCAGGTGAATCCCGCCTATCACGACGCCACAAAACCGACAACGCGCAACGGCCATGGCTGACGCGGCAGATCATCAGGTGGACTTCACATGCTGTCAGGCATTCGTGGCGCGGCTGAAACATGGCTTGGGAAGGTGGTGCTCACCATCCTGTTCGGCTTCCTTATCGTGAGTTTCGCGATCTGGGGCATCGGCGACATTTTCCGCAGCGGCGGCTCGACGGCGCTGGCCAATGTGGGTCGCACCGAGATCAGCGCGGATTCCTTCCGTCGCGCCTACCAGCAGCGCATCCTGGAGATCCAGCAGCGCAGCCGGGGTTTCACCACGGAGCAGGCCCGCGCTATCGGCCTTGACCGGCAGGTCCTGAACCAGTTGATCAGCGAGACTGCGCTGAACGAAAACGCCCGCAAGCTCGGCCTCGCGAGCACGGCGGAAGACGTGGCCCGCTCGCTGGCCTCGAGCGCTGCCTTTCGCGGCGCTGATGGCCGCTTCAATCGCCTGGCCTTCGATGCCTATCTGCGGGATGTCGGCCTGACCGAAGGCGTGTTCCTGCAACAGCAGCGGCAGGCAACGATGCGCCAGCAGATCGCCGAGGCGGTGTCTGGTGGCTTCTCCGCACCCAATGCCGTTCTGGAGATGCTGCATCGCTACCGCGCCGAGGAACGCGTGATCCGCTATGTGGTCGTGCCCGGCGCCATCGCGTCTTCTCTGCCCACGCCAACCGAAGATGCCCTGAAAGCCTTGCATGAGCAGCGCAAGGCCGCCTTCCGCGCGCCGGAATACCGTGGCTTCAACGCCATGGTCCTCAGCCCTTCCGAGTTCGCCGCCGACATTCAGGTCACCGATGCTGAACTGCGCCAGGCCTATGATCGTGGCGTGGCCGCCAGCCGCTTTGGTGCGCCGGAAAAGCGCCAGATCCAGCAGATCGTGTTTCCGACCACCGCTGAAGCCACGGCAGCAGCGGAACGCCTCAAGGGTGGATTGACCTGGGACGCCCTGCTGGACGAGCGCAAGCTGAAGCCCGCCGATGCCGATCTCGGCCTCAAGGCACGCGGCGAATTGCCAGACAGGGCAATAGCCGATGCCGCGTTCGCCCTGGCGAAGGATGGCGTGAGCGCCCCGATCCAGGGCCCGTTCGGCACCGTGCTGCTGCGCGTGTCAGCCATCGAAGCGGGAACCTCGCCGCCCTTCGACACGCTGAAGGATGCCTTGCGCACCGAAGTCGCTGCCGGAAAACTGACCGGCGATGGCGAGCTGCGCCGCAAGCTCGACGCGATCCACGACCGCATCGAGGAGTTGCGTTCAGCCGGCAAGAGCCTGCAGCAGGTGGCTGACGAGCTGAAGCGCCCGCTGACTGTGATCGCCGCTGCCGATGCCCAGGGGCGCACTCCTGCGGCAGAGCCGATTGGTGGTATCCCCGACAGTGCCGATGTGCTCAAGGCCGTGTTCCAGTCCGAGCGCGGTGTCGACAACGAGGCGATCCGCACGCGTGACAGCGGCTATGTCTGGTTCGAGATCCAGACGATCGAGCGCGGGCGCGAGCGCACCTTCGACGAGGTCCGTGCGCAGGTGGAGGAAGCCTGGCGCAACGATGAAGCCGCCCGGCTGACCAACCAGAGCGCCAACGATCTTCTCAAGCGGGTGGAAGCGGGCGAGACGCTGGACGCCATCGCGACGGAACTGGGCGGAACGGTCGAGACCGCGCAGGCCGTGACCCGCAATGGCAGTGATGCCGTCGGCCCCTCCGCAGCAGCAACCGCCTTTTCCCTCGCGCAGGGCAAGTTTTCCGTTGCCGCCACGGGCCGGGGTGCCGACCGCATGATCCTCACGGTCGATGCCATCGCGGTTCCACCGTTCAATCCCGAGGATGCCGCGACCAAGAGCCTGAAAACGCAGCTTGATACGACCATCTCCAACGAATGGCTGGGGCAATATGCGGCCCGCATCCAGAACGAGCTTGGCGTGTCGATCAATGACCGGGCCCTGACTTTGGCCACGGGCGCGCCCAACCAGCGCTGATGGCCACGGCTGCAACCCATTCGGACACCTTCGCGACGGTCTACGGGCGCGGTGAACCACAACTCGTGGTCGAGCGCATGGTGGCGGACCTCGAAACCGCTGTATCAGCCCACATGAAGCTGGCCCGCCTGGGCGGCCCGACCTTCCTGCTGGAATCCGTGGAGGGCGGCGCGGTGCGCGGGCGCTATTCCATGATCGGCCTGAAGCCGGACGTGATCTGGCGCGCCCATGACGGCAAGGCGGAAATCAACCGCCATGCACTTGTCGATCCGGATGGCTTCACACCGGAAACACTGCCCCCGCTGCTGAGCCTGCGTGCGCTGAATGCCGAATCGCAGATTCCCTCGCCTGAAGGCCTGCCCCCCATGGCTGCCGGGCTGTTCGGCTATCTCGGCTACGACATGGTGCGCGAGATGGAGCGCCTGCCGCCGCCGAAGCCGGATGCGCTGGGAACACCCGATTCCATCTTCATCCGCCCCACTGTCATGGTGGTGTTCGATGCGGTGCGCGACGAACTGGTGATCGTGACGCCGGTGCGCCCGAAGCCGGGCGTCACG
>JANNFV010000061.1:0-2673 GCA_031380285.1 Hyphomicrobiales bacterium
GATGACGGCCTGGATGAACCCTCCCCCTTCCCGCAAGCTCAAACTTTGCACGATTTCACCCGTGGCAGCAGTTCGAACATCCACTCTCCCGTCGGGCTGTTCGATGAAGGTGAAGTCGCGCGATTGGGTGATCGCCACCTCGGGCAACTTGACCACGCCAATGCCCGTCAGGCTGGCAAATGCAGCGATAAACAGGGATCCGATGACCAGAACGCTGGCCAGAATGATGGGCCGACGTCCGATGATCGGACGGTCGTCAGTGCGCATCTTCATGCGCGGCGCATAAGAGCTCCAAGCTTCAGACATGAGCATCCCCCGTATTTTCCCCGATCGCCCCAAACTCACGGATGGGGACGACGGTGAGGGATCATGCCACTTCAGGCGTGCGCAGCCATCCCCGTAGGAATACCATGTGCGTTTGTGTCCCGCTCCAGGGGCGTGCGCAGGGCACCGGCCTCATCCTGTAGCGCATTCATCAGGATCTGCGCGACGGCAGCGGCGTCAGGAACACTGCGCAGCATGGGCTGGGGGCTGTTCCAGCTCCAGGGCCGCATATGGGGCCACACCACGAGTGCCGCGATCCGTTCACCCTCATGGACCTTGAGGGCAATATCGCCGGATTGATCAGAATGCAGCTTCAGCGAAGCCCCATCCACCTTGCTGAACGGCAGGTTGAGCGTGATGGGCAACGCAATGCCGGAGCGAATGACGAGACGCCTGTTCGTCACCGTATAGACCGTTGTGCGGGCATAGCCCCAGGCGATGAGCCACAGCACGCCGATGGCCGCCAGAGCCAATGGCAGCACACCGAAGGCATAGCCGATGGCTGCTTCGGTCTCGCGCCCGCCTGACTTTTCGGAGACAAAACGCCAGACCATCAGCACCAGGAAATAGACGGCCACCTTGCGCACGTGGAACGCCCGGACGGCCAATCCCGCCGCATCGGGTGCGCCTTGCCAGGCGATCCGCTCGCCTTCCGGCAATTCTGCCGGAAGGCCCTTGATCGGTTCGAAGTCAAAATCATCATGCGCCATGGCGTGATCTCCCCCTTCACGCCTGGCTTCAGGCCATCGGCTCTTGCCGCATGCGCGAGGCATACAGCGTTCCGCCACCGTAGTAGCCCATGATCTTGTCTTCCTCGAGCAGCGTCACCTGATCCATGCTCTTGGTGCCAGGAACGGTCGGGAAGTGCTCGGCAAAGATCGAGCGCACCGTCACCGTCCGGCGATCACCATCGACCACCGCGAAGTTGGCGGGCAACAGCACGCGACGCACACCGTTGGCCACCGGAACCTCGACCTCGAGATAGCGCATCACATACTCGGCCCGGTCGATCCACAACTCGACCACCTTGCCTGCGGTCTTGTTGTTGCCTGCCACCACCTTCATGCCGACGGGGTTGGGATCGCCCTTCGCCACGTGAAAGGCCGGAGCCAGGCGGAGCGGCTTGATCCGCACGCTGCCATCCTCCATCACATCGGGGCGATCGGCACGCTCGGCATAGGAAGCCGGACCAACGCCGTCCGCCATGGGGTGGCCGGTCGGCAGATAGGCCGTGCCAGGATGGCGCGCCATTGGCTTGAGGGCCAGTTCGCGGGTATCGGGCCTGCCGCCGCTGACGGTGACACTCTGCCCACCCCCCAGCTTGAACGTCTTGGCTGGCGGCGGCTCGGGGAAGCCGACGCTTCGCACCTTGCCTTCACCAATGTCGGGAACCAGCGGATAACCTTCCAGCTTGCTTTCCCTGTGGAGCCAGAGCACCAGCAGCACGAAGAAGCCGGTGAAGAGATAGACGCTGATCAGCGCCAGATCGATATGCTCGCCCATGGTTTCCTCCGTGGATGGTTCAGTTCGGGAAGGCGGTTAACCCGAACGGGGATGAAGTCTCGTCCTGCTTCGCCCCGATCACGCCCACGAGGGGCCCGACCGCTGCGAGAGCAATGAAAAGCAGCAGAATCTCGAAGTGATAGACAACGGCATAGCTCGCTTCGACGCTCTTGAACGCCGGACCAAGCCGGCCAGTGGAAGCGACAGTGGCGACCAGATCACGCAGCACCCCGCCAAAGCCCATGGCGAGACCAGCGGATGTGGCCTGCACGGCACCCCAGGCACCAAGCGCCAATCCGGCACCAACTTCCTTGCCGAAGGTCATGGCTGCCGTCAGCGTGCTGATCGCGAAATATCCCGCGCCAAGCCCGATGCAGAAGGTGCCCATGCGGAACATCAGGGGCGACTGCAAGGGTGCCGCCATGATGACGATCGAAAAGGCGGCGATGCCGATCAGCAGGCCACGCGCCGCAAGGCGGGCGGGATCAGCCCCGCGCATCAGCGAGCGAGCCCCGAGCACAAGGGCCAGCATAGACCCCATTGCCATGATCGCCGTCAGCATGGTGGTCTGGCTAACAGACTGCTTCAGCACCTCCGCACCATAAGGCTCGAGGATGACATCCTGCATGCTGAAGGCTGCGGTCCCCAAGCCAACGGCGATGAGAAACCGCCGCGCACCGCTCTCCTGGGAAAACCGGCGCCAGACCACGCCGAAGCTCTCGGCCTGGTTCTCGCCCGTGGTCCGTGCGGGATTGCGTGCTTCCTGCTTCCACAACGCGACGAGGTGCAGCACCGCCGTCACCACGGCCACGCCCTGGACCACCTGGATCAACCGCACCGCACTGA
>JANNFV010000074.1:0-3163 GCA_031380285.1 Hyphomicrobiales bacterium
AGGGTGGATCCCCTTCCCGCGCTGCGCTCGCCGGGGATGACACCGATGTTGCATCACGTCACCAAACCCTCCGCGAAGCGTCCCTTGCCGGCATCCGTTCAACAGAGTGGGTGCCTGCCGCTGGCGAAAACCGCATCCGCGGCATGATCGAAGCCAAGCCCGATTGGGTGGTGTCGCGCCAGCGCGCCTGGGGCGTTCCGATCACGGTGTTCGTGGCGAGGCAGGATCTTCCCGCCCATGGTCTGAAGGAAGGCGCGATCTTGCGCGACGAGCGGGTCAACCACGCCATTGGCGAGGCTTTCGAGGCCAATGGCGGCGATGCCTGGTTCGCCAGTGCCGATGGCGCGCGCTTCCTCGAGCCATTCGGCTACAAGGCCGCCGACTTTGAGAAGGTCAACGACGTGCTCGATGTCTGGTTCGATTCAGGCTCGACCCATGCCTACGTGCTCGATGATGCCAGGCATTTCCCGGCGCTGGCGGGCACCAGGCGCAAGGTCGATGGCGGACGCGACACGATCATGTATCTGGAAGGCTCGGACCAGCACCGGGGCTGGTTTCACTCGAGTCTGATCGAAAGCTGCGGCACCCGGGGCCGTCCGCCCTTCGATGTGGTGCTCACCCATGGCTTCACCATGGACGAGAAGGGCGCGAAGATGTCGAAATCGCTCGGCAACGTGGTGGCCCCGCAAAAGGTCATCGAGCAGTCGGGGGCCGACATCCTGCGCCTGTGGGTCGCGTCGGTCGATTATGCAGATGACCAGCGCATCGGGCCTGAAATTCTCAAGAACATGCAGGAAACCTACCGCAAGTTGCGCAACACGATCCGCTGGATGCTGGGCACACTGGCGCATTTCAATGAGGCGGACCGCGTCGAGGACGTGGCCTCGATGCCGGAGCTTGAGCAATATATGCTCGATCAACTCGTATATTTAGATATCGATATTAAGGCTGCTTATATAACGTACGACTATAAAAGAGTCATTTCGCTGCTGTCGCAGTTCATGAATGCTGAATTGTCAGCTTTCTATTTCGATGTCAGGAAAGACAGCCTCTATTGTGATCCGAAATCAAGCCACACACGCAAGTCTGCGCTTACTGTGGTAGATTATCTATTTAGTTGTGTGACACGATGGTTGGCTCCTATACTGGTTTTTACGATGGAAGAGGCTTGGCTTGAACGCTATCCTGATAAGAAAAATAGCGGTTCAATCCACTTGGAGCTGTTCCCGGAAATTCCAACAGCAACGTGGGATGCCGTTGGTGTTCGAGGCCTCTGGCAACAATTGCGCAAAGTGCGCCGGGTTGTCACAGGAGCAATAGAATTGGAGCGCAGTGCAAAACGCATTGGTTCTTCGCTTGAAGCATCACCAGTCGTCTACATTAGTGATCCCGTTGTAGCGGCTGCGGTGAATGGCTTAGAAAAGATCGTGTTGGAAGATATCACGATTACCTCAGGAGTTTCGGTGCTCGATGGCGAAGGCCCCTCAGACGCGTTCCGCCTTGAAGACGTGAGCGGCGTTGCGGTGGTAGTTGAACGGGCTTCCGGCATCAAGTGCGCCCGTTCCTGGAAGTATTTCGATCCTGCCAGCGCCGATCCGGCCTATCCGGGCATCACCCCGCGTGATGCGCAGGCGATGCGCGAACTGGAAGGGGCTACGGCCTGATGCCTGCCGCGCGCGCGGGCCTTGCCACGGCCATCATCGTCTTTGTGGCGGACCAGCTCTCCAAGCTCTGGATCCTGTTCGTGGTCAGGCTGGAGGATACAGGCCCGTGGCAGCTCCTGCCGTTCATGGAGTTCGTCATGGTCTGGAACAGGGGCATCTCCTATGGCCTGTTCCAGCAGTCCAGCAGCGTGGGCCGCTGGGCGTTGGTGGTGCTGTCCATTGCCGCTGCCATCTGGCTGTCATTCTGGCTCAGGCGCTCGGTCAGGCGGCTGGAGGCCGTCGGCCTTGGCCTGATCATCGGGGGCGCGCTGGGCAATGTTATCGACCGCATCGTCTATGGGGCGGTGGCCGATTTCGTTCATCTTCATTGGGGCACATTCAGTTGGTACGTGTTCAACATCGCCGATGCCGCCATTGTTGTCGGCGTCGTCGCGCTGTTGTATGACAGTGTCAAAGCCGCGAAGGCCTGATGTCGTGATGTCGCTTGAGATGGCGGCCGGATCGTGTCGGAGCGCTCGCCAATCAGGGATGTGGAGATCAGGATCTTGCGTCAGACCCTTTCGCTTGTGGCGGGTTCACTCAGCTCCGCCCTTCTGATGTCGGCGCCATCTTCCGCGAAGGATGGGCTTGGTGCGGGCCTTCTGTCGATTCTCGGAATTTCGGTGCCCGATGCACCTGCCATCGAGTACCGCGAACGCGCGCCTCTCGTCGTGCCGCCGCGGTCGAGCCTGCCATCCCCTCAGGAGCGCGAGGCGTCACGCGCCCGTGCCAACTGGCCCAACGACCCGGATGCGGAGCGCCGCCGCCGCGGCGATGCCGGCGAGAGCGAGGCCTGGGCCGACCGCCGCCGCTTCAATGGCAACAACACCCGCCTGTCGAATGACGAACTGGCGCGTGGGCGCAACGGTGTCGTCTCGACGTCGCCCTATGGCGGCGAGGACCGCGACCTGAAATATGGCCCGATCAGGCAGATGCAGGAAGCGGATGCCAGATATGCCGCGCGGGCACAGCGTGATGCTGCCGAGCGTCCCATTGGTGCGGAGCCGCCCCGCAAGTATCTTGTCGAGCCACCACCGGGCTACCGTGCGCCCACGCAGCGAGTGGCGCGCACCAATGCCGCGCCAAACGTGACGGGTGACCGCGATGTGGGCGTTCGTGACTTCCTTGCTCAGGAAGCGCGGCGCTGATCAACCTGCGGCGTCTAGCGCGTGAGCTGACGCCGTTTCTGAACGTCGTGCACGAAACGGGTTCCGGTGTTGTGCACGGCCCTGCCAACGAGATCGATGACAGCACATATGCCGCGTTGCGCACCACGCGCGATTGCAGCAGGCTAAACCTGTGTCGACGCCGCGCCGCACACAAGCCGTGCAGCCATCCCTAGCCGAAAGACAGACATGACCGCGACAGATCTGACCTCATCCACCAGGATCGAGAATTTCAAGCTGGCCAATGGCCTTGAGGTTGTGGTGATTCCTGACCGCCGCGCGCCTGTCGTCACG
>JANNFV010000081.1:0-2874 GCA_031380285.1 Hyphomicrobiales bacterium
CGAAGAGCCTGCCGCCGAAGAGCCTGCCGCCGAAGAGCCTGCCGCCGAGGGGCCTGCCGCCGAGGGGCCTGCCGCCGAGGAGCCTGGGGCATGAACCGCTTCGCTGCCCTCCTCGACAAGCTTGCCTATGAGCCGCGCCGCAATGCCAAGATCGCATTGATCGCGGATTTCTTCCGCGGCACGCCCGATCCCGAGCGGGGCTACGCGCTCGCCGCGATGACGGGAGGGCTGGTGTTTCCGCAGGCCAAGGCCGGGTTGATCCGCCAGCTCATCGCAGAACGGACGGACCCGGTGCTGTTCGCGCTGTCCTATGATTATGTGGGCGATCTCTCGGAGACGGTGGCGCTGCTGTGGGCTGAACCTTCTCCCTCTCCCCGCTCTTCGCGGGGAGAGGGTGGGGGTGAGGGGCCGGGAGATGTTGATCATGGTCACCTGGCCCCTCACCCTGACCCTCTCCCCGCAAGCGGGGAGAGGGAATACAAGGCCCCCAGCCTCGCAACCGTCATCGAAACCCTCGCGACAGCGCATAAATCCGCCCTGCCCAAGCACCTCGCGGGTTGGCTGGACGCACTGGATGAAACCGGGCGCTGGGCGTTGCTGAAGCTGATCACGGGCGGCTTGCGCATCGGCGTCTCGGCACGGCTCGCCAAGACGGCAGTGGCGGAGCTGGGCGGGCTGGAGGCTGACGCGGTCGAGCAGGTCTGGCACGGATTGGCTCCGCCCTACCTCGCGCTCTTCGCCTGGGTGGATGGCAAGGGGCCGCGGCCAGAGCACGATGACCCCGCGCCGTTTCGCCCGGTGATGCTGGCGCATGCCATCGAGGACAGCGATTTCGGCAAGCTGGACCCGGCTGATTTCACGGCGGAATGGAAGTGGGATGGCATCCGCATCCAGGCCTCTTCCGGCACGGACAGGCAGGGGATGCGCGTGACGCGGCTCTACTCGCGCACCGGCGAGGATATCTCCAATGCCTTCCCCGACCTGCTCGACACAATGGATTTCGACGGGGCCATCGACGGCGAATTGCTCGTGCTGCGCGAGGGGCGCGTGCAGAGTTTCAATGTGCTGCAACAAAGGCTCAACCGAAAGGTTGTTTCGGCGAAGCTCATCGCGGAATTTCCGGCGCATATCCGGGCCTATGACCTGCTGGTCGATGGCACGCAGGACATACGCACCCTGCCATTTCTTGAGCGACGGCGACGGCTGGAGATGCGTCTCTCCGGCGCGGTCAATCCCAGGCTCGATCTTTCGGCGCTGATTCCCTTCACCACGTGGGAGCACCTGGCGGCGGCGCGTACCAATCCGGCCTCAGCCGGAGCGGAAGACGATGCCGAGGCGGTCGAGGGCTGCATGATCAAGCGGCGCGACAGCGCCTATCTGCCGGGGCGGCCCAAGGGCCTGTGGTTCAAGTGGAAGCGCGATCCCATGGTGGTGGATGCCGTGCTGATGTATGCCCAGCGCGGCCACGGCAAGCGCTCGTCCTTCTATTCCGACTTCACCTTTGGCGTGTGGAAAGGCGATGCTCTGGTGCCGGTCGGCAAGGCGTATTTTGGCTTCACCGACGAGGAGCTTGTGCAGCTCGACCGTTTCGTGCGCAAGCACACCATCGACCGCCACGGCCCGGTGCGCGTGGTGACGGCCAATGCCGAGACGGGGCTGGTGCTGGAGGTGGCGTTCGAAGGCATCAACCGTTCGCCCCGCCACAAATCTGGCGTCGCCATGCGCTTTCCCAGGATAGCCCGCATCCGCTGGGACAAGCCGACGCGCGAGGCTGACCGGCTGGAAACGCTGGAACGGATGATCGAGGGCAAACTGGATGCAGCAATCCGGCCTTGACCACTGGTACTGCGCCGCGCTCAATGCGGACCACCAGCGCAACGAAAGCCCTCCCCTTGTCACCATCGCCTGAATCGACGTCCAGCCCGCGCGGCACGCTCACGCTCCGCATCTCCGCCATGCCCGCCGACACCAACGCCAATGGCGATATCTTCGGGGGTTGGGTGATGGCGCGCATGGACCAGGCCGGTGGCATCGCGGCGGTGGAGCTGGCGCAGGGGCGCGTGGTAACGGTGAAGGTGGATGCCATGCATTTCATCCGCCCCATGAAAGTGGGTGATGTGCTGTGCGTCTATACAGACCTCGCCAAGGTGGGGAACACCTCGCTGACGCTCCATATTGAGGCGTGGGCGCAGCGCTTCCAGACACGCGACATGGAGAAGGTGACGGAGGCAACGTTCATTTTCGTGGCGGTGGATGATGCAGGCAAGCCGCGGGTGGTGCCGCGGTAGGGGCGGATTGTCCGATATTCCCGGCTGTGATACTGTGAGACCATGAAAAACATCACAGTTACTGTGGATGATGATACCTACCGTCGCGCCCGCATCCGTGCAGCGGAACTTGACACGTCCGTTTCGGCGCAGGTGAAGCAGTTTCTTGAACAGTTCGCGCAGAAGGAGACGGAGTTCGAGCGGCTCCTGAAGCTGGAGCAGAAACTGCGCGCGGAGATCGGTGGCATCAGCGCCAGCGACC
Source organism: Hyphomicrobiales bacterium (assembly GCA_031380285.1). Taxonomy (GTDB): domain Bacteria; phylum Pseudomonadota; class Alphaproteobacteria; order Rhizobiales; family Beijerinckiaceae; genus JADCCX01. The sequence continues at coordinate 2,530 of JANNFV010000081.1, forward strand.
GCCTCAGCCGTGACGATCTTTACGACCGCGCCGCCCGCAGACGGGACGGCTGACATCAGTGCAATTCATTGACACGAACATCTTGCTTTATGCGGTCAGTCGTTTGCCGGAAGAGTAAGGCAATCGTGCCATCGCGCATGGCATTCTTGACATTTCCGACTGCGACTTGTCCGTTCAGGTGCTCATGGAGTTCTACGCGCAGGCCACGCGAACAACACGCATCGGTGCGCTCACCCATGCGGAAGCCACAGGCATAATGACGGCATGGCGACGCTTTCCTGTCCAGCCACAAACGGTCGAACTCCTCGACCGCGCCATGGCGCTGCGGGAGCGCCACAAGCTCTC
>JANNFV010000122.1:0-1673 GCA_031380285.1 Hyphomicrobiales bacterium
GTACGGCCTGCATCTCCAAGGTGTTCCCGACCCGGTCGCATACTGTCGCGGCGCAGGGCGGCATCTCGGCCTCGCTGGGCAATATGGGGCCGGATGACTGGCGCTGGCACATGTATGACACGGTGAAGGGCTCGGACTGGCTGGGCGACCAGGACGCCATCGAATATCTCTGCAAGAACGCGCCTGCCGCCGTCTATGAGCTGGAGCATTGGGGCGTGCCGTTCAGTCGCACCGAGGAGGGAAAGATCTACCAGCGCCCCTTCGGCGGCATGACCACGAATTACGGCGGCCCACCTGCGCAGCGGACCTGTGCTGCGGCGGACCGCACGGGACACGCCATCCTGCATACGCTCTATGGCAATGCGCTGAAGCACCAGACCGAGTTCTTCATCGAGTTCGTCGCCATCGACCTCATCATGTCGGATGAAGGCCGCTGCCTTGGCGTGGTCTGCCTCAAGATGGATGACGGTACGATTCACCGCTTCCAGGCGCAGCAGGTGATTCTGGCCACCGGCGGTTATGGCCGGGCGTATTTCTCGGCCACCTCCGCCCACACCTGCACCGGCGACGGCAACGCCATGGTGCTGCGCGCAGGCTTGCCGCTGGAGGACATGGAATTCGTGCAATTTCACCCCACCGGCATCTACGGTGCGGGCTGCCTGATCACCGAAGGATCACGCGGCGAAGGCGGCTACCTCACCAACTCCGAGGGCGAGCGCTTCATGGAGCGCTATGCACCCTCGGCCAAGGACCTGGCGTCGCGCGATGTGGTGTCTCGCGCCATGACCATGGAAATCCGCGACGGGCGTGGCGTCGGCAAGCAGAAGGACCATATCTACCTGCATCTCGATCATCTCGATCCCAAGATCCTGCACGAGCGCCTGCCCGGTATCTCGGAAAGCGCCAAGATCTTCGCGGGTGTCGATGTGACGCGCGAGCCGATCCCGGTGATCCCGACCGTGCATTACAACATGGGCGGCATTCCCACGAACTACCACGGCGAAGTGCTGACCAAGGTGGGTGGCAATCCGGACCATATCGTGCCGGGCCTGATGGCCATCGGCGAGGCCGCCTGCGTCTCGGTGCATGGCGCGAACCGTCTCGGCTCCAACTCGCTGATCGACCTTGTGGTGTTTGGCCGCGCGGCGGGCTTGCGCTGCGGCGAGTTGGTGGATGCGGGCGCGAAGCAGCAGCCGCTCCCCGCAAGCTCGGCTGACCTGGCGCTGACGCGGCTTGACCGCTTCCGCAACGCCAAGGGCGGCACACCGACGGCCAAGCTGCGATCAGACATGCAGGCCATCATGCAGGCGGATTGCGCGGTCTATCGCACGGGCGAAACGCTCATCCAGGGCAAGCAGAAGATCAACCAGGTCTGGAAGCAATCGGATGATGTGTCCGTCACCGACCGTTCGCTGATCTGGAACTCCGACCTGATGGAAACGATGGAGTTCGACAATCTCATCGTGCAGGCCGTGGTGACCATGGAAAGCGCCGAGAACCGCAAGGAATCACGCGGCGCGCATGCGCGGGAGGATTTCAAGGACCGCGACGACAAGACCTGGATGAAGCACACGCTGGCCTTCATCGATGACGCGAAGAAGACGACGCGCATGGATGATCGCCCGGTCCATACCTACACGATGTCGAACGAGATCGAGTATATCGCGCCCAAG
>JANNFV010000142.1:0-3705 GCA_031380285.1 Hyphomicrobiales bacterium
CAGACCTTCGACGAGGTGCGCCGCCGCTATCGCCGGGAGCCCGACTTCCGCGACACGGTGGACCGCTACGTGGAGGAGTTCGAGCGCCTGCTGCGCGAGGTCGCCGCCGAAGGGCGCGACGGGTCGGTGGCGCGGCAATACCTCACGTCGGACACCGGCAAGGTCTACACCATGCTCGCCCACGCCGCCGGGCGGTTCGAATAGCGCGGACCGCTCGTCCTACCGCCACCGCGCCTCCCAAAGGCGCGGCAGCTCGTCCGGGTAGGTCTTGAAGTCCAGGCCCTTGCCGGAGACGTAGAAGGTCACCAGCGAATAGAGCGGCACGCCCAGCGCCCGCTCCTGGATCAGCCCCAGCGCCTTGGCATAAGCCTCCTTGCGGGCCTCGGCCTTGACCGAGGTGTCGCCCAATTCCAGGAGGTCTCGCACCTCCGGATCGCGGTTCACGTCGTCGGGCAACCATTTGAAATACACCGGCGTCGAGGCCGAAACGTCATTGACCGAGAACGAGCCCCAGGTCTGGTGCGACAGCGCCACCTTGCCTTGCCGGGTCTGCTCGCGCATCGCGGCATATTGCATGAACCTGAGATTCGCCTTGATGCCGATGGCGCGGAGATAGTTGACCATCGCTTCGCTGTGCGCCCGCTCGCGATAGGCGAAGAGGTCGATTTCGAAGCCATTGGCGAAGCCAGCCTCTGCCATCAGCTTTTTCGCTTCAGTCACATCGTACTTGAACTTGGGGGCCTGGCTGTCGCTGCAGCCGAACTGGCCGGGGAAGCAGATGACGTTGAGCACGCGGCCACCTTCACCCACGAGCTGCTTCACCATCGTCTCGCGGTCTATGGCCATGGAGATGGCGCGGCGCACCCGCACGTCCCGGAGCGGCTGGGCGGGTGAGTTTTCCTGCGTGTTCATGTTGAGGAACACGATCCGCATGGTCTCGCCGCTCTTCACGTCGAGATGCGGCACGGCCTTCAGTTGGTCCGCCTGGTCCGGTGGCACGTTCATGATCAGGTCGAGGCCACCCGCCAGCATTTCCGCCATCTGCGTCTGCCTGTCAGGGATGAAGCGGATCTCGATCTTCTCGATCTTCGGCTGCGGCTTGGGGCTGTCCTTGAAGTAGTCCTTGTTGCGCTCGAGCCTGAGATATTTGCCGACGGCATGTTCCGTCACGCGGTAGGGGCCGGAGCCGACCGCCGCCGTGTTCATGCCCTGCGGGCCGACCTTGGCGTAGTATTCGTTGGGATGCATCACGACAGGTCCAGCCAGATACTCGATGGCTGCCGGGAAGGTGCGCTTCAGCTTGATGCGGACCTTGAAGGGGCCAAGCTTCTCGGCACCCTCGATCCAGTCCACGTTGTTTTGCGTGACCACCTTGTTCTCGGCCCTGGAGACGAAATTCAGGGTATAGACCACGTCATCGGCATCGAACGGCTCGCCGTTGTGGAACTTGATGCCTTGGCGCAACTCCACGTCCAGCGTCTTGTCATCCACCCAGGTCCAGCTGGTGGCAAGCTGGCCCTTGTACTCGCCGCTCGTGGGATCGCGGTAGATCAGCGTGTCCCAGACATGCTGTCCGATGATGACGCCGATGCGGACATTGTTGAAGAACGGATCGATGTTCTCCGGCACCTGGTCATAGGCGAAGCGGATGGCGTTGGCGGATTTCTGGGCTGTGGCACCGGTCAGGCCAGCCACAAGTGTCAGACCTGCCAAACAGGCAACTTTCAGGAACGAGCGCATGAGAATGTCTCCGGTCGGCAGCGAAAATGCCCAATCAGGGCAGTGTCGGGCGCAGGAGACAAAGCGTCAAGGGGAGAAGGATCAGCCGCCGACGAGTGCCATGTTCTTGCGAGCCATGGCGTTCTGCGGATCCTTGCGGAGCGCCTGCAGGAAATCGGCTTTCGCGCGGCGGAAATCCCGGCGCAGGTAGTAGGAATAGCCCCGGTTGTTCAAGACGGCGGAGGTTGGCCCGCCCAGCCGGATCGCTTCGGCATAGGAGCGGTCGGCCAAATCGAAGCGTCCGAGCTGGTCATAGGAGGCCGCCAGACCCAGGAGCGGCTCAAGGCCGTTGGGCGCCTGCTCTGCCGCCAGTCGAAAGTGCTTCTCGGCCAGGCCGAAATTGGCGTTGCGGAAATGCTCCTTGCCCAGCTTCAGGTCTTCGTCGCCAGGCCCTGGTCGGAGGGCCGCCTCCGGATCGCCCGTGCTGGCGGTGACCGTGGAGCCGTCGCTCTTCAGGGCGGACGCCATGTCCGTCGTTTGGCATGCCGCAAGCCCGGTGAGCAACACCGCAGACAGGACCGTGGTTCTCCAGCGCATGATCATCACAAATCCCATCAGAAACCGGTCGCCTTGACCTTCATGTAGGCAGGAAACAGCAAAATGATGAACAAGATGGGAAAGATGAAGATGATCATCGGAATCACCATCTTGGAGGGCAGAGCCGTGGCCTTCTCCTCGGCCCGCATCATGCGCTTGTTGCGCATGTCGTCGCTGTAGACCTTGAGGGAGTCGACAAGGCTGGAACCAAGCTCCGCCGATTGCTGCAGCAGCGTCGCGAAGGTGCGGGCTTCCTCGATGCCCAGCCGCTCCGAGAGGTTCATGAGCGAATCGTTGACCGTGCGCCCGGCCCTGATCTCCAGGGTGGCGAAGTAGAGATTGGCGGCAAGCGACGGATAGGCATCCCCCATTTCCCGGCAGACCCGGTTGATGGCGGCCTCCATGCTGAGGCCTGCCTCGCAACAGACGATCATCAGGTCGAGAAAATCGGGGAAGCCGCTGCGGTGCTCGTCCTTGCGGCGGTTGATGATGCGGTCCAGCCCGATGGGCGGCAGGAAGTAGCCGAGCGCCGCTCCACCCACCAGCTTCATATAGAGCATGGTGGTGTCGTCCTCGGCCATGAGGCCGATGGTGAAGCCAATGACGCCGAGCAGAAGCATCGCGCCGACGCGGATGGTCAGGAAGATAGCGGGTGCGTTGGAGCCGTAATACCCGGCCTGCACCAGCTGCTTGCGCAGGATCTTGCTGGCCGCCTTATCGCCTTCGCCGAACAGCCGGTCGACCGACTGCGAGACCTGCGCCAGCGTGGTGCGTGCGGGCGGGGCCTCGATGCCATGGCCCGCTCCCGGACCCTCTGCACTGAGGCGTACCGTGCGTCGCCGCACATCCATCCGCGCCATGGTCCATTGGCCGCCGACGGCCAGGCCAGCCATGCCGAGCGCGGTGCCAAGCGCCAGGATCAGGGTCAGCGGATCCGCCAGGACGAAATCGATGATGTCGAAGAGGGTTTCCATGGCTGTTCCCCGTCAGATCTTCATGTTGACGAGCTTGCGCATGATCATCATGCCGATGGCCATCCAGCACAGGCTGATGATCACCATGGTCTGTGTCTCGGGTTGGCCCTTGGTCGCGTCGAAGAAGGTTGGATCGGCGATCTGCGCCATGAAGTAGATGACGACTGGCAGCCCAGCCAACACATTGGCGGAAAAGCGGGCTTCGGACGACAGCGCCTTGATCTTGCGGCGCATCTTGAAGCGCTCGCGGATCAGCTTGGACAACCCTTCGAGGATGGCGGCAAGATTGCCGCCGGTCCCGCTCTGGATCGACACCGAGGTCACGAACAGCGGCAGGTCGTCCTGGCCGACGCGGATCGACATGTTGTTGAGCGCGTTCTCAAGCTCCAGCCCGAAGGACAATTCGTCGGTCACC
>JANNFV010000304.1:0-3069 GCA_031380285.1 Hyphomicrobiales bacterium
GTTGGTATAGTTGCGGGCGCCCGTCGCCTTGCGGTGGCTGGTGACGAGCCCGCGATAGGTGTTGTTCGAGTAGCCGGCGGCGATGCCCTTGGAGATGATGCGGCTCTTCGTGCGCTTGCCGAGGTGGGTCATTTTGGTGCCCGAGTCGACCTGCTGATGACCGTTCGACACCGCGATCGAATAGAACTCGCCCGAGGAGTCGTCGCCGCGCAGGATGCAGCTCGGATACTTCCAGGTGATCGCGGAGCCTGTCTCCACCTGCGTCCAGCTGATCTTGGAGCGGTCGCCCCGACAATCGCCGCGCTTGGTGACGAAATTGTAGATGCCGCCCTTGCCCTCGCTATCGCCGGGATACCAGTTCTGCACGGTGGAATATTTGATCTCGGCATCGTCGAGTGTAACAAGTTCAACAACCGCCGCATGCAACTGATTTTCATCGCGTTTCGGTGCTGTGCAACCCTCGAGATAGCTGACGTAGGAGCCCTTGTCCGCGATGATCAGCGTGCGCTCGAACTGCCCCGTATTCTGCTCATTGATGCGGAAATAGGTCGACAATTCCATCGGGCAGCGCACGCCTGGCGGGATGTAGACGAAGGAGCCGTCGGAGAAGACCGCCGAGTTCAGCGTGGCGAAATAATTGTCGGTGGTCGGCACCACCGTGCCGAGATACTTCCGCACCAGTTCCGGGTGCTCCTTGATCGCCTCGGAGATGGGGCAGAAGATCACGCCCACCTTGGCGAGTTCATCCTTGAACGTCGTGATCACCGACACGCTGTCGAAGACGAAATCCACGGCCACGCGGTTGGCAGGCGCGACACCGGCCAGAATCTCCTGTTCGCTCTGGGAGATTCCGAGCTTGTTGTAGGTCTTCAGCAGTTCCGGATCGACCTCGGCCAGCGATTTCGGACCATCATTCGCGCCCTTGGGGGCGGCGTAATAATGCAGCGCCTGGTAGTCGATCTTGGGATAGCTCACGCGTGACCATGCGGGGTCGCGCATGGTCAGCCAGCGGCGATAGGCATCGAGACGCCAGTCCGTCATCCAGTCCGGCTCGCCCTTCTTGGCGGAGATGAACCGCACGATATCCTCGTTCAGGCCCATGGGGGCGAGATCAGACTCGATGTCCGTCACGAAGCCGTACTTGTACTGATCGACGTCGATCAGTTTGACCTGATCCACGGTTTCCTTGACCGCTGCCATTCTCTTCTCTCCGTCATCTCCCGGTTCAAGGCCGGGAGGTGCTTGCTACCCGTTCACGCGCGGCGCGCCTGAACGGATTGAAATTGTTCTAGGCCGCGCGGTCTTGTCCCAGTGCGTCTTGCCGCTGGGCGACCGTTTTCGCAACATGCGTAAAGATCGCTATGGTCGTGTCGATATCTGCCTGCGTCGTGGTCCAGCCCAGCGAGAAGCGCAACGCGCTCTCCGCCAGGTCCGGTGCAACCGCCATGGCGTCCAGCACATGCGAGCGCTTGACCTTGCCCGAGGAGCAGGCGGAACCCGAGGACACTGCGACGCCGCCCAGGTCAAGCGCAATCACCGTCGTCTCAGCTTTCGCACCGGGCAGGCCGATGTTCAGCGTGTTGGGCAGGCGAGGGGCCTTGTCGCCAAATACCACCAGATCGGGCCGCGCCAGGCGAAGGCCCGTCAGCAGCCGCTCGCGCAAGGCCTCAATCCGGGCAGCGTCCAGCTCCAGTGCCGTTGCCGCCATTTCCGCAGCAACGCCCAGGCCCACGATGGCTTGGACATTTTCCGTGCCGGAGCGGCGGCGCATCTCCTGTCCGCCACCTGTCAGCAAGGGGCGCTCGATCTGCAGCGTGCTGCCATTCAGCACAATCGCGCCAATGCCCTTGGGGCCACCAAATTTATGGGCTGATACAACAATCGCATCAGCGTTGAGTTCGGCCAGATGGACCGGAATCTTGCCAAAGGCGGCAACCGCATCGCACACCATCAATGCGCCGAAACGGTCGGTGAGTTGCGATACTGTCCGGATCGGCTGGATCACGCCTGTTTCGCTGTTGGCGAGTTGGACCGCAACCGTAACCGGCGCGAAGCCGGACGCATCGGCCAATTCCTGCAAGCGCTGCTCCAGATGCGCCAGATCGATGAGACCATCGGCATTGACCGGAAGGGCTTCAATCGCATCCGCCTCGAAGCCACCACCAGCCAGCGCCGCGCTGTGTTCCGTCGCCAGGACGAGAAGCCGGTTCGTCTGCCGTGCACCCGAAGTTGACGCCACGGCAGGCGAGGGGCGCAGCAGCGTGTTCAGCGCTTCCGTCGCGCCCGACGTGAAGATCACGTCCTTCGCCGTGCCGCCAACCGCCGTTGCCATCTGGGACCGCGCCCGGTCCATGGCCGAACGCGCGGCACGTCCCTCGGCGTGGATCGAGGATGGATTTCCTACAAGCGAAAATGCGCGCGTCATCGCCTCTACCACTGCGGGGCGCAGCGGTGTGGTGGCGTTATGATCGAGGTAGGCGCGCTCGCCCATTCCTTACTGCTCCATTCAATCGCAAGCCAGGCTCACGAAATGCTTGAATTTGCCATGCAGACCCGTGCTATAGCGGGCCTTTCCAAGGTTCCGCTTTGAACGAGTCCGTTTGTTCTCATTCTGTTCTGAACCTAGAACAATTCTAACAGGTGTGCATGTAGGGCGGCGGGCTTGCTCAAGTCAAGACTGGCCCTGCAGTTCCCCGACCGCACGGACAGGTGAGACGCGAATGCCAGAAGTCATTTTCAACGGCCCGGAAGGCCGGCTTGAAGGCCGCTACCAGATGTCGAAGAAGCGCGGTGCGCCCATCGCGCTGCTGCTGCATCCGCATCCGCAGTTCGGCGGCACGATGAACAACCAGATCATCTACAATCTGTATTACGCTTATCTGGAGCGCGGCTTCTCGGTCCTGCGCTTCAATTTCCGCGGCATCGGCCGCAGCCAGGGCGTGTTCGACCATGGCTCGGGCGAATTGTCCGATGCAGCCTCTGCGCTCGATTGGGCGCAGGCGATGGCCCCGGAAGCCAAGACCTGCTGGGTGGCTGGTGTGTCCTTCGGCGCGTGGATCGGCATGCAGT
>JANNFV010000383.1:0-8704 GCA_031380285.1 Hyphomicrobiales bacterium
ATGTTGACGCCATTGGTCGCGAAACCGCCCATGGCCTTGTAGAGCGCTGCTGGTACGTTGCGGACGCGGAAGACAAAGCTCGTGACCAGCGGAACACCGTTGCGCTTGGCGATTTTCGGCTTTTTCGACAGCACCACGAAGCGCGTGGTGTTGTGCGCTTCGTCTTCCACATCCTCGGCCAATATCTTCAGGCCGTAGATCGGGGCGGCGAGACGGGGGGCGAGCGATGCCTTGGTCACGTCGTTCCATTCCGAGACCTGCCGCGCCGATCCCGCCGTATCGCCCGCGACATGGGCCTTGAGGCCGAGCTTGCGGATGATCTTGCGGCACTGCCCGATGGCATGGACGTGGCTGTAGACATCCTTGATCGTCGAAAGCGACGCTGCGGGAAGCGCCATGAGCTGAAAATGGATCGGCAGGAAATGCTCGCCGATGATGTTGAGGCCCGATGTCGGCAGCAGATGGTGGATGTCGGCGACGCGTCCGGCGATCGAGTTCTCGATCGGAATCATGGCGAGCGCCGCCGTGCCTTCCTGGACCGCGGCAAAGGCGTCCTCGAAGGTCGGGCAAGGCAAGGGCTCCATCTCCGGGAAAGCCTGCTCGCAAGCGCTGTGGGAGTTGGCTCCAGGCTCGCCCTGGAAGGAAATCAGCTGTTTCATCGGTTCCATGATTTTCAATCAGTGTCTGTGGCGAAGCAGTTCGCGCGCAATGATCAGGTCACCCGGCGTATCGACGCCGCGCGGCACATGGTCAATCACGGCCACGTCGATCCGCATCCCCGCCTCGATGGCCCGCAACTGCTCCAGCTTTTCCCGCAATTCCAGCGGTGAGGGCGGCAGGCTGACGAAGCGGGCCAGTGCCTTGCGGCGATAGGCGTAGAGACCCACGTGGTGGTAGAGCGGTCCAGGACCGGTCGGCGCTGTTGCGCGGGTGAAATAGAGTGCGCGCATCCGGTTGGGTGCGATTTCCGAGCCGATCAGCTTGACCACGGATGAGGCGGTCAATTCGTCTTCCTCGACAATCACCGCCGCCAGCGTGGCGATATCGACGGCGGTATCGGCCAGCGGCAGGACTGATACGGCGATGGCGCGGGGATCAATGGTCGGGAAATCCCCCTGCAGGTTGACGACAATGTCGTGCAGGCCGTTCGGGTCCGCGTTCTCCACGGCTTCATGGACGCGGTCCGACCCCGAGGGATGATCGCCACGTGTCATGATGGCGCGGCCGCCTGCGGCCTCGACAGCGGCGGCGATATCGCGGCTGTCCGTGGCGACGATCACCGGGCCGACGCCAGACTCCATGGCCCGCTCCCAGACATGCACGATCATTGGCTTGCCGTTGATATCGGCCAACGGCTTGTTCGGCAGCCGGGTGGCGGCCATGCGGGCAGGAATGACAACGATGGGGTCGGACATGGTGGGCGAGATGAGTTGCTGGACGTGAAGGTTGCGGAAAACGCAGGCGAGGTGTCAAAAAGTAGCACGGATGCCGCTGCTTATACGGGTTGCACAATCCGCGTCAAAGCGTCTATTGATCGCGGAAATTCAGGCAGATTCCTTCAGGTACGTGACCCTGCCGGAATTGGGCCTTCGACAAGGCTGGAGATCGGGGATCATGGACTCCTTTGAACTGAACAAGGTGGCTGGTGCTGTTCTTGGTTCCCTGACATTTCTGATGCTCACGAGCTTCGGCGGTGAATTGCTGTTCACTGAGAAGAAAGCCGCCAAGCCTGGCTATGATCTGCCCATGCCTGCCGGTGCCGCTGTTGCCGCCTCGGCTCCCGCTGTCGCCGCCGAGCCGATCGCTGTGCGTCTGGCCTCTGCCGACAAGGCCAAGGGCGAGGCGACCTTCAAGCAATGCGCAGCCTGCCATACACCTGACAAGGGCGGGGCCAACAAGGTTGGTCCCAACATGTGGGGCGTCCTGGGCCGTGCCAAGGGTCAGGTCGCGGGCTTCGGCTATTCCGCCGCGCTCAAGGCCGTGTCGGCCAAGGGTGAGAAGTGGGATTTCGAGACCATCGACAAGTTCGTGGAAAGTCCGAAGGGATATATCGCGGGTACATCGATGTCCTATGCCGGCCTTTCCAATCCCAAGACACGGGCCGATCTGATCGCCTATCTCAACACGCTGTCGGATAGCCCATTGGCCCTGCCGAAGTGACGCGATAGTGATTGTCGACCCACGGAAAAGGGCCTTCACGGCCCTTTTTTGTTGGACTGAGCGCACTGCTGTGAATTGCCATTCGGCCTGTTCCTGACATGATATGCACATGGTGTTGGTGAAACAGGCGTTCGGGCGCGGGATGGTGTTGCTGGTGGCTTGGCTGGCCGCTGTGCTTCTGGTGTCCCCGGCCACCGCCCAATCGCCACAATGGCGTCATGCGATTTCCCTGACGGGCGAGCCGAAATACGGCCCCGATTTTCGCCATCCCGAATATATCAATCCGCAGGCTCCCGTGGGGGGCAGGGTGCGGATGGGGGCGTCTGGCTCCTTCGACAATTTCAATCCGTTCATCAGCGGGGTGAAGGGCAAGCTCGCTGCGTCCCTGATGAAGCTCTATGAGCCGCTGCTGATGGTGTCGCTGGATGAGCCGACGACGGAGTATGGCCTGCTGGCAGAAGCCTTGGCCTTTCCGGATGATTTCTCCGAGGTGTCATTCCGGTTGCGCCCTGAGGCCCGCTGGCATGACGGCAAGCCCGTCACGGCAGATGATGTGATCTTCTCGTTTCACACCTGGAAGCGCCTGTCGCCGCAGTTCAACCTGCAATTCCTCAAGGTGCGGGAGGTTGAAAAGATATCCGAGCGCGAGGTGCGCTTCCTCTTCAGTCAGGCGGGCGATGCCGCATTGCCGCTCTATGTCGGGCAGATGAGCATTCTGCCCAGGCACTGGTGGGAAGGCGTCGATGCACGTGGCACACCCCGCGACGTGGCGGCAACAACGCTGGAGCCGCCGCTGGGCTCCGGTCCCTACAGGGTGAAGTCCTTCGATCCGGGGCGCACGGTCACCTACGAGCGCGTGCCAGACTATTGGGGGTGGACAATCCCGATCCGCGTGGGAACCGAGAATTTCGAGCGTCTGGACATCGAGTATTTCCGGGACGCCAATGTGATGTTCGAGGCGTTCAAGGCGGATCTCATCGATCTGCGGCGCGAGACCAGCCTCAAGTCCTGGGCGGTCGGCTACGGCTTCCCGGCGGCTACCGATGGGCGGATCGTCAAGGCGGCGTTCGGCATCGAGCGGATCGGCATCGTGCGCGCCTTCGTGTTCAATCTGCGTCGGGCGAAATTCAACGATCCGCGCCTGCGCCAAGCCCTGGCGATGGCCTTCGATTTCGATGATGTGAACCGGCAGGTGTTTCATGCCCTGCTGTCGCGGCCCGGTTCCTATTTCCCGCATACGGCGTTCGAGGCGAATGGGCCACTGTCGGCGGACGAGCAGTTGCTGCTGAGGGCGTTGCCGGATGCGCCGCAGGCCAGTCAGCTCGACGGTTTGGGTGATCGACGCAAGGCGACCACCGCAAGGATCGGCCTGTTCAAGGCGCTGGAACTGCTCAAGGAAGCGGGCTTCGCCCTCAGGGATGGCCGCCTCCTCGACCCCAAGGGGCAGCAACTCACCCTCGAGTTCGTGCTGGAAGATGCCGCGATGGAGCGGGTGGCCACGGTTTATGGCGACCAACTCGCCAAGCTGGGCATCGCGGTGCAGATCCGGCAGATGGACGAGGTGCAATACCAGAACCGCATGCGGAGCTTCGATTTCGATATTGCGCCCCAGAGCTGGGTGCAGGGCCATGCACCGGGCAGCGAGGTGCGCGAGTATTTCTCGTCCGACAGTGCCGACAAGCGCGGCACCAACAACCTGGGTGGCGTGAACAGCCCGTTGGTGGATGCGCTGGTCGAAAAGCTGGTTCTGGCCCCGACAAGGGCGGAGAAGGTGGCGGCGGGCAGGCTGCTGGACCGGGTTTTGCAACGCATGGTGATTGGTGTGCCCGTGCTGACCGAGGATCGCGAGTTTGTCGCCTACTGGGACCGGTTCGGTCGGCCCGAAGCAATGCCACGTTACGGTGCCACAGCCTTTCCCTCGATCTGGTGGTGGGATGCGGCCAAAGCGGAAAAGACGGGTGGCAAGAATCGCTGATCTGGAGCCGCTGACATTGGCTTTTGGCTCGCATCTTCCCTATCTTCTATCCACAGGTGAATCACGACAGAGGAGCGCCGTGATGACGCAAGGTTCATGGTCCGCAACGATCAGCCGCAGGGTGGCACTGGCGGGCGGTGCTGCAGTGCTGGGCGCGGGGTTGCTGCCTGCCTCGGCTGCGCCGGACTGGTCGGGTGCCACGCACGGTTTGTCGTTCTTCGGGGAACTCAAGCAAGCCGCGGATTTCAAGCATTTCGGCTACGTGAACCCTGCCGCGCCCAAGGGCGGGACATTGTCCATGCAGATCAGCTCCGTCTCCGGAAACCAGAGTTTCAACACCTTCAACTCCTTCAACATCTACATCCTGAAGGGCGAGGGCGCGGCGGGCGTCGGCGCGCTTTTCGACAGCCTGATGAGTGGCACGGGCGATGAGCCGGATGCGCTCTATGGCCTGGTGGCGGAGCGCGTGCTGAAGACGGAGGGCAAACCCGAATGGCGCTTCAAGCTGCGCCGGGAAGCCCGTTTCCACGATGGCACGCCCCTGACGGCGGAGGACGTGGCGTTTTCGCTGAACCTGATGAAGACCAAGGCGCATCCGGTGTATCAGCAGGTGTTGCGCGATCTGGTGGCGGCGGAGGCGGAGGCCCCCGATGTGCTGCGGGTAGAACTGAAGCCCGATCCGCCGCGCGATCTGATCATGACCGTTGCGGGCATGCCGATCTTTTCCAAGGCCTATTACACGGCGAAGAATTTCGAGGAGACGAGCCTGGAGCCGCCGCTGGGGTCCGGGGCCTACAAGGTCGGGCGCTTCGAGGTGGGGCGCTTCATCGAGATGGACCGCGTGCCGGATTATTGGGCCAGGGATCTGCCGGTGAATGTGGGGCAGAACAATTTCGGCACCTTACGTTTTGAATATTACCGCGACCGCACGGTGGCGTTCGAGGGTTTCAAGGGCCGCGCCTTCACCATGCGACAGGAGTTCACATCGCGCACCTGGGCGACCGGCTACGATTTCCCGGCGGCCAAGGACGGGCGGGTGCTGCGCGATCCGATCCGCACGGATGGGCCAACCTCGATCCAGGGCTGGCACCTCAACATGCGCCGCGAGAAATTCAAGGACCGCCGGGTGCGCGAAGCGATCATCCTCGCCTTCGATTTCGAATGGACGAACGCTCAACTGATGTATGGCTCGTACAAGCGGACATCGTCCTTCTTCGAGAACACGCCGCTGAAAGCCGTGGGCCGCCCCTCGCCGCAAGAGCTGGTGCTGCTGGAGCCTTTCCGCAGCACGCTGCCACCCGAGGTTTTCGAAGAGCCGTTCGTGCCGCCCGTCAGCGATGGTTCCGGTCAGGATCGCAATCTCCTGCGCCGGGCAGGGCAGTTGCTGCAGGAGGCGGGCCTGAAGCGGGATGGCAATATCCTGAAGTTCCCCAATGGGCAGGCCTTCACCATCGAGCTTCTGGATTTCGACCCTTCCCTGCATCCTCATGCGGGCGGACTGGTCAAGAACCTCAAGCTCTTGGGCATCGACGCGCAACTGCGCACGGTCGATGCCGCGCAATACCAGAAGCGGCTCGACGAGTTCGACTATGACATGACGCTGCGCAACATGGGCGGGACATTGACGCCGGGGGATTCGCTAAGGGGCATCTATGGCTCGGAGGCCGCGGGGCGCAACGGCTCGCGCAATCTGGCAGGCATCAAGGAGCCTGCTGCCGATGCCTTGATCGAGGTGATCGGGCGGGTGCGCTCCCGCGACGAGTTGAACACCGCCTGCCGGGCGCTGGACCGGGTGCTGCGCTCGACACGCAGCATGATCCCCGCTTGGCACAATGACAGTGCCTGGATGGTCTATTGGGACTTGTATGGAAAGCCCGTGCGGCCGCCACAATTCGTGGGAACCTCCAGCCTGATGGGCGTTGTTGCCAACACGTGGTGGTTTGATCAAGACAAAGCTAAGAAGCTGGGTCTGTAGTCCCGAATCACTGTCATCCATCGTCTGACGGAGCCCATGCTCGCTTACATTGCCCGCCGTTTGCTGCTGATGATCCCGACCCTGTTCGGGATCATGCTGGTGTCTTTCGTGATCGTGCAATTTGCTCCTGGCGGTCCCGTTGAAAGGGTCATCGCGCAGTTGCAGGGCAACAGCACCGATGCGGCGTCGCGAGTCGGCGGCGGTACGGGAGAGCTGACAGGCGGCGGTGGCGATGGCGGGGCGTATCGTGGCTCGCAGGGGCTGGACCCCGAATTCATCAAGCAGTTGGAAAAGCAGTTCGGCTTCGACAAGCCCGCACCCGAGCGCTTCTTCAAGATGGTCTGGGACTATCTGCGCTTCGATTTCGGCAAGAGCTATTTTCGCGATACGACGGTGCTGCAACTGATCAAGGAGAAGCTGCCGGTGTCCATGTCGCTGGGCCTGTGGATGCTGATCCTGTCCTATTCCATCTCCATCCCGCTGGGCATCCGCAAGGCGGTGAAGGACGGCACGGCCTTCGACATCTGGACCAGCGCCGTCATCATCGTGGGCTATGCGATCCCGGGCTTTCTGTTTGCCATCATCCTGATCGTGTTTTTCGCCGGCGGTTCCTTCTGGAACATCTTTCCCAACCGCGGCCTGTGGTCGGACAACTGGGCGCAACTGTCCACCTTCGGCAAGATCAAGGACTACGCTTGGCACGTGACGCTGCCGCTGATCTCCATGGCCATCGCCGTGTTCGCGACGAAGTCGCTTCTGACCAAGAACTCGTTTCTGGACGAGATCAAGAAGCAGTATGTGCTGACGGCGCGGATGAAGGGCCTGAGCGAGCGGCAGGTGCTCTACGGCCATGTCTTCCGCAACGCCATGCTGATCGTCATCGCAGGCATTCCCTCCGCGTTCATTCATGCCTTCTTTGCGGGTTCCCTGCTGATCGAAACCATTTTCTCGCTCGATGGCCTGGGGCTGCTGTCCTTCGAGGCGATCCTGAACCGGGACTATCCGGTGGTGTTCGCCAATCTCTACATCTTCGCCCTGATCGGACTTTTCGTCAGCCTCGTCACGGACCTTACCTACACCTGGATCGATCCGCGGATCGATTTCGAGTCGCGGGAGGTCTGAGCCATGAGCGATGTCTCCCTCACGGCCACCGATGCCCTGTCGCTGGCTCCGGTGCTCGAGCAGAAGGGCTGGATCAAGCTGACGCCGATCAACCAGCGCAGGCTGGCGAATTTCCGCGCCAACAAGCGGGGCTACTGGTCGTTCTGGATTTTCCTGGCGCTGTTCTTCGTCACGCTCTTCGCCGAAGGCATCGCCAATGACCGCCCGCTCGTTGCCCGCTACAAGGGCGAGTGGCTGTTTCCTGCCGCGGTCAACTACCCCGAGGAGAAGTTTGGCGGCTTCCTGGCTCGGACGGACTATCGCGATCCGGTGATCGCGGACGAAATCCGCGCCAATGGATGGATGCTGTGGCCTCCCGTGCATTTCTCCTACCGCACGATCAACCGCGAGACGCCGAAGCATTTCCCCAGCCCGCCGACCTGGCTGCTGGAGGACCCGGACTGCAAGGCCGTGGCCGAGAAGAGGGGCGGCTCCACCTGCCGCGACATCGAGTGGAACTGGCTGGGAACCGATGACCAGGGGCGCGACGTGCTGGCCCGGGCGATCTACGGTTTTCGCATCTCTGTGCTGTTCGGCCTGACGCTGGCGCTTGTCTCTTCCGTCATCGGCATCGCAGCGGGTGCGGTGCAGGGCTATTTCGGCGGATGGACCGATCTCATTTTCCAGCGCTTCATCGAGATCTGGACGAGCCTGCCCTCGCTCTATCTGCTGATCATCATCTCCAGCGTCATCGCGCCGTCGTTCTTCGTGCTGCTGGGCATCCTGCTGCTGTTTTCATGGGTCTCGCTTGTCAACGTGGTGCGTGCCGAGTTCCTGCGCGCCCGCAACCTCGAATATGTGAAAGCGGCGCGCGCGCTGGGTCTCTCCAACCGCACGATCATGTGGAAGCATGTGCTGCCCAACGCGATGGTGGCGACGCTGACGATGATGCCCTTCATCCTCAACGGCTCCATCACCACGCTGACCAGCCTCGATTTCCTGGGCTTCGGCCTGCCGCCGGGATCACCCTCGCTGGGCGAAATGCTGCAACAGGGCAAATCCAACCTGCAGGCGCCGTGGCTGGGCATGACGGCCTTCTCCGTGATCGCGCTGATGCTGAGCCTGCTGATCTTCATCGGCGAGGCGGTGAGGGATGCGTTTGATCCGAGGAAGACCTTCGCGTGAGCCAGCCCCTCCTCTCCGTCCGTGACCTCTCCGTTGCCTTCCGCCAGGGCGGCAAGGAGACGCTTGCCGTTGACCGCGTGTCCTTCTCGCTAAACAAGGGCGAAACATTGGCCGTGGTGGGTGAGTCTGGCTCGGGCAAATCGGTTTCCGCATTGTCTATCGTGAAGCTGCTGGCCTATCCCGCCGCATCGCATCCCTCAGGCGAGATCATTTTCAACGGCAAAGACCTTTTGAAAGCCTCCGAAGACGAGATGCGGGCGATCCGCGGCAATGACATCACCATGGTATTCCAGGAGCCGATGACCTCG
>JANNFV010000404.1:0-5228 GCA_031380285.1 Hyphomicrobiales bacterium
CTCCATCACCCAGCAACTGGCGAAGAACCTGTTCCTGAACAACGAGCGCTCGCTGGAGCGCAAGGTCAAGGAAGCCTTCCTCGCGGTATGGCTGGAAAGCCGCCTGTCCAAGCGCGACATCCTCAAGCTCTATCTCGACCGCGCCTATATGGGCGGCGGTGCCTTCGGTGCCTCGGCGGCGGCGGAGTTCTATTTCGGCAAGTCGGTGAAGGATCTCACCCTGGCGGAAAGCGCCATGCTCGCCGGACTGTTCAAGGCCCCCACGAAATACGCCCCGCATGTCAACCTGCCGGCTGCCCGTGCGCGGGCCAACGACGTGCTGTCGAACATGGTGGAGGCAGGCTTCCTGACCGAAGGCCAGATCTACGCGGCGCGGCGAAACCCTGCGACGCCCGTGGACCGCCGCCGCGACACCACGGCGGACTATTATCTCGACTGGGCCTTCGGCGAAGCCCGCAAGCTGATGGACCAGGGCAAGCTTGGCAATGACCGGGTCATCACCGTGAAGACCACGCTCGATGTGAACATCCAGCGCCGCAGTGAATCCGCGCTCGAAACGCTGATCCGCCAGCATGGCGACCAGTACGAGGTCGAATCGGGTGCGCTCGTCGTCATGGATATCGACGGTGCCATGCGGGCCATGGTGGGCGGGCGCGATTATGGTGCCAGCCAGTTCAACCGCGCCGCCGATGCCCAGCGCGCGCCGGGCTCCTCGTTCAAGCCCTTTGTCTATGCGGCAGCACTCGAGGCCGGCAAGGTCAACCGCAATTCCACCGTGGTTGATCGCTCCACCTGCGTCGGCAACTGGTGCCCGCAGAATTATGGCCGCTCCTTCGGCGGGGCGCAGCCGATCACCGCCGCCGTGGCGCGTTCCACCAACACCATCCCAGTCCAGCTCTCGATCAGCCTTGGCCAGGACAAGCACCCCAGCCATGTGGGACGCGCCGCGCGCGAAGGCCGCGACATCATTGTCCGCCTGCTGCGCAAGATGGGCGTGGCCTCTCCCATGACCGACACGCCGTCGATGCCTATCGGCTCCGTGGAAATGACGGTCGTCGAGATGGCCCAGGGCTATGCGGCGTTCCCGAATGCGGGCAAGCGGGTGGACCCCTATGCCGCGCTCGAGGTCAGCAACAGCCGGGGCGAGCTGATCTATCGTCGCGACCGGGATGGGCCGAAGCCGGTCCAGATCATGCGACCGGAGGTTGCCAACGACATGAATTACCTGCTGTCCAAGGTGCCCGAGGAAGGCACCGGCAAACGCGCCGCCCTGCCCGGCATCCGCTCCGCCGGCAAGACAGGCACGACGGACGCCTACCGCAATGCCTGGTATGTCGGCTATACCGGCAACATGGTGGCCGCTGTCTGGCTGGGCAACGACGACTATTCCACCACCAACAACATGACCGGCGGCTCCCTGCCCGCCATGGTCTGGCATGAGGTGATGAGTTACGCCCACCAGGGTCTCGAGATCAAACCGATCGTCGGCCTTGCTCCGCTCGATCCCGTTCCAGGTGCCGTGGCGCAGGTCCGCCCGAGCGGCTTCGAGATCGTGACGCCCGCCAAGCCGACGGTTCTCAGCCGCCGGGGCGTTGAAGTCCTGGGTGCCATCGATGACCAGTTCAAGGCCACGCAGACGCGGCGGGCCGAAGATCCCCAGCGCCGGGCCGATGCGGGCAGTTTCACGGTTCTGAACCCGCCTCCGGGACCGTCGGCAAGGCCCTGAGCCAAATCCGCGCAAAGCGGCTGTTTCCGCTTCACGCCCTTTTGGTCTAGGAAGGCGGCGTGAATCGCCTTTCCTCCAATGTTGTTCCGATCCTCGCCTTCGTGCTGATGCTCGCCTGCGGCCTGGCGTTGGGCGTCTGGTCCACGGCCCGTGTGCTGGACAGCGGCTCTGCCCCCGGCACCGTGCGCTACAAGGCCTGGACGCTCTGGCCCAAGGCGGGAGCGCCCGATGCCGATCCCTATTCGCTCGCGGTCTTCGCACGACGTGGTGACGTGCCGATGGCCCCTTCGGAGGGCCTGGCGCTGTTCGCCAGCCGCGATTCGACCGGCGCCACGCTGAGCGGCCGTTGCAGCTATGCCATCGAAGGACTGCTGTCCCCCGCCCGCGCCTGGACGCTGCACCTCTATCAAACAGATGGTCGGCTCTTGACCGGCCCGTCGGGGCGCAGCGGTTTCACCTCTGCCGATGCATTGGTGGAGGGCACCCAGGTCCGCATCCTGCTCTCCGCACAGCCGCAGCCCGGCAACTGGCTGCCCCTGGCGCAAGGCGACACGCCGGTGATTGCGCTCAGGCTCTACGAGACGCCGCTTTCCGCCGTCGCCTCGGCCCTTGACGGTTCGCGCCTGCCCGACGTGCGGCGCATCGGATGTGGCGAATGAGACAGGCCGCTCCCCGACAGCGCCTCTTGCGCGCCGTGCCACTTGTGATCGGCGCGATCCTGGTCGCAGGCATCGTGCATCTCGCGGTCGTCCTCCTGATGCCGCAGGTGGCCACGCTGCATGCCAGCGCCCGGTTGGCCGCACAGGCGCCCGCCAACACGCTGGAACTGTTGCAACCCACCGACTCCGGCCAGGAGGCGCTCGCCCTCCCCTTTGCCGACCCGTCGATGATCACGGCTGTCTGCCGCTTTGATCTTGCGGCCGGTGCCGTGCGTGTCAGGGTGCCGGTCAATGACGGCTTTCTCTCCGTGTCGCTGCTCTCGCCCACCGGACATGTCATCCTGGCGTTGACGGACCGGGCCGCGACGCGCCGGGTGATCGACATGGTTCTGGTCACGGCGGACCAACAGAAGCAGCTCGAGGCGCAAGACCCCGAGGATGAGCCGGTTCAGGAAATCCGCATCCGCTTGGCACAGCCCAGCGGCGTCGCCCTCATCCGTGGCCTTGCGCTGCGCGATACCGAAAAGACGGCCATGAGCACGCTTCTCGGCAGGGCGATCTGCAAGCAGGAATAGGTCTCCGGCAGCCCCCTGCATCGCAGGCTGAGGATGACGACAACGTGCCACCCTACTTCGACGGGCACAGGGGTTGCACAGCCGCGGCAAGCCTGCTACGCGACCATCCAAATTCACGGCAGGTCAGAAACCCTTTGCGGTCAACCGCCTGTGCGCAACTTTGGTCGCAGCCTGGATCGTCTCTGGTCCGTCTGGCGCGGCAACAACGGAAAAAGGGTGAGCCTTGGCTGACGATATCGCCACTTCGGGTCCAGTGGTTTCAGGCATTGCGGGCCGCTACGCCTCGGCGCTTTTTGAACTGGCGTCGGATGCGAAGCAGATTCCGGCGGTCGGCAAGGATCTGGCACGCTTCGATGCATTGATTGCTGGCAGCGCCGACCTTGAGCATCTTGTGAAGAGCCCGGCCTTCACCGCGGATCAACAGATTGCGGCAGTGTCTGCGGTTCTCGCCAAGGCCAAAATCACCGGCCTGGCCGCCAATTTCATCAAGCTCGTGGCCTCCAAGCGCCGCCTCTTCGCCATTCGCGGCATGGTCACGGCCTATAATGCGCTGGCCGACCAGCGTGCCGGTGTGGTCAAGGCCGAAGTGACCGTAGCCGACACGCTTTCCGACAAGAACCGCAAGGCCGATGTCGAGGCGCTGCGTGCGGTGACCGGCAAGACTGTGACGATCTCCGAAAAGGTTGACCCCTCGCTCATCGGCGGCATCATCGTGAAGATGGGCAGCCGCATGGTGGACAGCTCTGTCCGCACCAAATTGAATTCTCTCAAGATCGCTATGAAAGAGGCTGGCTAATGGACATCCGCGCCGCTGAAATTACCTCCATCCTGAAGAACCAGATCAAGAATTTCGGCGATTCCGCCGAAGTGACTGAGGTGGGCCAGGTGCTCTCCGTCGGTGACGGTATCGCCCGTGTCTACGGCCTCGACAGCGTCCAGGCCGGTGAAATGGTCGAGTTCGAGAACGGCACCAAGGGCATGGCGCTCAACCTCGAATCCGACAATGTCGGTATCGTGCTGTTCGGTTCCGACCGCGACATCAAGGAAGGTCAGACCGTCAAGCGCACCGGCTCGATCGTGGACGTGCCGGTCGGCAAGGAACTGCTGGGCCGCGTCGTGGACGCGCTGGGCAACCCCATCGACGGCAAGGGCCCTCTCAAGACCAAGCTTCGTGCCCGCGTCGACGTGAAGGCACCCGGCATCATCCCGCGCAAATCGGTGCATGAGCCGATGGCGACGGGCCTCAAGTCCATCGATGCCCTGATCCCGATCGGCCGTGGCCAGCGCGAATTGATCATCGGCGACCGCCAGACCGGCAAGACGGCCGTGGCACTCGACACGATCCTGAACCAGAAATCACTGAACGAAGGCACGGACGAGGGCCAGAAACTCTACTGCGTCTATGTCGCCATCGGCCAGAAGCGTTCGACAGTGGCCCAGTTCGTGAAGGTGCTGGAAGAGCGCGGCGCGCTCGATTATTCGATCATCGTCGCGGCAACGGCATCCGATCCGGCTCCCATGCAGTTCCTCGCACCCTTCGCGGGCTGCACCATGGGCGAGTATTTCCGCGACAATGGCATGCATGCCGTGATCATCTATGACGATCTGTCGAAGCAGGCCGTGGCCTATCGCCAGATGTCGCTGCTGCTGCGCCGTCCGCCGGGCCGCGAGGCCTATCCCGGCGACGTGTTCTATCTCCACTCCCGCCTGCTCGAGCGTGCGGCCAAGATGGGCGACGCTGCCGGCAACGGCTCGCTGACGGCGCTCCCGATCATCGAGACTCAGGCCAACGACGTCTCGGCCTATATCCCGACCAACGTGATCTCGATCACCGACGGCCAGATCTTCCTGGAGACGGACCTGTTCTACCAGGGCATCCGCCCCGCCGTGAACGTCGGCCTTTCGGTCAGCCGCGTCGGCTCCTCGGCCCAGACCAAGGCCACCAAGAAGGTGGCCGGCAAGATCAAGGGCGAACTCGCGCAGTACCGCGAGATGGCGGCCTTCGCGCAGTTCGGCTCCGACCTCGACGCCGTGACCCAGCGCCTGCTGAACCGTGGCTCGCGCCTCACCGAACTCCTGAAGCAGCCACAGTTCTCGCCGCTGAAGATGGAAGAGCAGTGCTGCGTCATCTGGGCTGGCACCAACGGCTATCTCGATGCGCTGCCGGTTTCCAAGGTGCGCGGCTTCGAGGATGGCCTGCTGTCGCTGCTGCGCGGCAAGCATGTGGCGCTTCTCAACGCCATCCGCGACTCCAAGGATCTTTCGGAC
>JANNFV010000419.1:0-1912 GCA_031380285.1 Hyphomicrobiales bacterium
GATGAACTCCGGCTTCGCCCCAATGCCCATCTGCAATCCACGTATGCCCTCATCCTGAGGTGCGACGAAGCAAAGCGAAGGAGCCTCGAAGGACGCACAATGGACATGCAGGCACGCTTCTGACCTGCATCGACATCTTGCGTCCTTCGAGGCTCGCAAGAGGCTCGCACCTCAGGATGAGGAGACTGGGTGTCTGGCATAAGCTTCATATCCCGACCACCTTTACGGCATCCAGCGGTCGGGGCTCGACCACCTTCTTGGCCGTCAGATACTGGCTGACCACATCCCAGATCGGCGGTCCCTGTGTGCCTTCGTTGATGGAGGCCCAGCCCGCCACGATATATTCCCGCGATGCATCCAGCGGCTTGCCGTCCTTCAGAACAGTCAGGTTGGAGATGCGGCTGTTGAT
Source organism: Hyphomicrobiales bacterium (assembly GCA_031380285.1). Classification (GTDB taxonomy): domain Bacteria; phylum Pseudomonadota; class Alphaproteobacteria; order Rhizobiales; family Beijerinckiaceae; genus JADCCX01. The sequence goes on from JANNFV010000419.1 coordinate 410, forward strand.
GGGCTTCGACACATCCACGGTGAAGCCGATGCCGCCGACGCGCACCATGTCGCCGCCGCCCTGCAGATAGGGGTCCGGGTTGAAGATGTTGTCGGCCACATCCTCGATGACCTCTTTCAACCGCGCGCCGGTCATCGGCAGCCGGTAGCAGTTGGGATAGCTCATGGCGCAGGCGTTGGTGACATCCTCGAAGGTGATGTCCTGTCCCGGCAGCAGGCTGGTGCCCCAGCGCACGCCGGGCGACAGCGCGATCTCGGCATCGCGCACGGCGAGCATGGAATCGCAGAACACATCATCGAGCGATCCCTGGAAATTGCCGCGCCTGTAGAGCGTGCCATTGGTGCGCCCCAGCACACGGCCAAGATCGGCCTCGAATGGCGCACGGTGCTTTTTCACAAGCGTAGCCATGTCCGCATCTGATGCGATCACATCGGAGAAAACCGGAATCAGGCGATAGCGGAAGCCCTTGATCTCCCTGTCGCGGATATCGAGGTCGAGCCGCGACACGAACTTGCCGTTGCAGCCCGACGCAATGATCAGCGTCTTGCCCACTTTCACCGCCTCCGGCAGCGCATCATGGGTATGCGCCGCAAGGATCACGTCGATGCCCTTGACGCGGCCCGCCATCTTGCGGTCGATGTCGAAGCCATTGTGCGACAGCAGGACCACGCAATCCGCACCTCCCGCGCGCGCCTCGTCCACCTGCTTCTGCATCTCCTCCTCGCGCAGGCCGAACTGCCATTTCGGGAACATCCAGCGCGGATTGGCAATCGCCGTGTAGGGATAGGCCTGCCCGATGACGGCAACCTTGACGCCGCCTTTCTCGAAGACCTTGCGCGGTTCGAAGACGGCATCCTCGAACTCGGTGTCGCGCATGTTCTGGGCAAGCAACGGAAAGGCCAGCTTATCCGTGATCTCCTTCACCCGCTCGGCCCCCAGCGTGAACTCCCAGTGACCCGTCATCGCATCCGGCTTGAGCAGGTTCATCGCCTCGACGATATCCGCCGCCTTGGTCTGCAGCGCCGTCCAGGAATTGGTCCAGGTGTCGCCGCCATCCAGCAACAGCACGCGGTCGCCCCGCTCGGCCCGGATCGCCTTGATCACGGTCGCCACCCGGTCCATGCCACCCATGCGGCCATAGGTCTTGGCGAGCGCCGCGAAATCCTGATCGGTCAGCGCATAGGCCATGGGGGATCCCGCCGGAATGCCGAACGCCTTCAGGAAGGCCTCGCCCGAGATGTGCGGCACCAGCCCTTTCGATTCGCCCACACCAAGATTGATCGAGGGTTCGCGGAAATGCTGCGGCATGAACTGGGCGTGCAGATCGGTGACATGAACGATCGTCACCTGTCCCATCGCGTCGAACTTCAGTAGCTCCTCCTGGGTCAGCCGCTGCTGCGCCGCCAAGTGCCCGAGCGAACCCGCACCTCCGCCCACGAGCGCCGCGGTGGCCATTGCAGCTTGTCCAAATTCACGACGTGAAATCACGGCATTCTCATATTC
>JANNFV010000443.1:0-2305 GCA_031380285.1 Hyphomicrobiales bacterium
TGGCCATGGCGTTGAACACCTTGGCGAAGGTCTTTTTCGCCTCGTCCTTGTCATATTTACGGTCGCGCCCGTAGCCGATGAGGGAGGGCCCGAGCGTGCCATAGCTCAGTTCCTGCGGTGTGATCTGATGACAAGCGTAGCAATTGCCGCCGCGCACCGTGGTGGGTGTGTCGGAGAACTGGCCGCCGGTGCCGCGCTGGGCCACTTGCTCGCCCTTCTTCCAGTCCCCCACCACGTTGCCATCAGCGGGATAGACCACGGTGGCGACTTCGCGTGCGAGCGTCTTGTCGAACTCGGCTCCGGGCGGATTGTTGCCGGTCGCGGTGCAGATGCGCTGCGTCTCGTCCTGCGTGACTCGGGCCTTCCAGTCGTCCGCAGTGCTCTTCCAGGTCGCCGCGACGTAGCGGTCGACGATGGCGGGATCGATGGCTGGCTGCTGTGCCTGCACGGGTAGCGTAAGGACCGTGGCGAGCGCCAGTCCGGCGATGGCAGATGCGGCGTTTGCGAGGATTGTTGTCATTGCTTCTCTCCTCAGCGCTTGATCGACGGCACGGTAATCTCGCCACCTTCGGCCTGCTTGACCATGAACACGGTCAGAGCGGTCACGCCGTCGGAGGCGTAGTCAGGGGCCGGCATGCGCATCTGGCGGTAGCAGTCCCAGAGGCGGTGCTGCATGGTGCGCAGTTGGCTCTGGCTGACGCGGTAGGTTGGCCACGATCCCATGGTTTCCTGCGCGGGTTTGCCGGGCTTGGCGAAATTCGGCAGGCCCTGCAGGCGGATGCGCTTGCCCTCTTCGGCGTGGCAGGTAGCACAGGAGAAATCCATGATCGCGGAGCGGCGATAGAACATCGCCTCGCCCACGGCATACATCTCCTGCTCTTTAGGATGTTCGACTTTCATGGAAAATTTCAGGCCGTTGGACTTGTTGGCGATGAAGGCCACCAGATCTTCCATGTCGGAGACACGGCCCGGCCCGGAAAAGCGCCGCGCGATGACGTCCTTGGTGTCGAGTTCCTGGAGGGACGTCATGCAGTGCAGCAGGCGCTGTTCGAGGTCCATGACCTTGTCGGCATCCTTGAAATAGCGCGGCAGCTTGGCAAAGGCGCCTTCAAGCTTGCCCGGACCTTCTCCGAGATCGCACGTCTCGAGGCTGGTATTCTTCCCGCCGCGCTTCAAAGCCCAAAGCTGCTCGCCACGATCCACGTTGAGATAGCCCGGATTGGCCATGGGGTCGTTGATCATGGCGCGGTAGCGCTCGATTTCCTTTTCGCTCACATCGTCGGCAGCAGGCTGCGCCATGGCCGATGCACTGCACAGCGCCAGCACGAGAGCCGTCGCCAATCCCAACCAGTTGTTTTGTCGCTGCCACTTGTCCACCGGCATGTCCTCCTCCAGATCAAGCGAAAGCCATCTTGCGGGCGGTCACAACATATCTTGTTTTTGATATATGTTCGCTTGACACATCGCACGATGACATTCATGTTTTGGAATATCAATAGGGTTGGGATATGAACCCAATCGGGTACGGAGGATACGGGATGGACAGTCTGGAAAGATTGCCTTCGAGACGCTTGGTGCTGACGGCGGCCAGCGTTGCGGCGTTTGCTGCCGCGATGACTCCCTACATGGCCTTTGCCACGCCCGCTGCGGTTGAGGCGGAGCTCAAGAAGCTGCTGGGCGAGCGCAAGCCGCTCGAGGGCAAGATCAAGCTCGACCTTCCCGCCATTGCCGAGAACGGCCTTGTGGTGCCGCTGAATTTCGATGTCGAAAGCCCGATGACCGAGGCGGATCACGTCAAGGCGGTGCATTTCTTCGCGGATGCCAATCCGCTGCCCGGCGTTGCCAGCTTCCGCTTCACGCCAGCGGCTGGCCGGGCATCGGCGTCCACGCGCATCCGTCTGGCGGCCACCCAGAATATCATCTGCGTCGCCGAGATGTCGGACGGCAAGGTGCATATGGCCAGGCAGGAAGTGAAAGTCACCATCGGCGGCTGCGGCGGCTGAGGAGAGAGATCATGAGCACCAAACCAACCCCCCGCGTCCGCGTGCCCGCCACGGCCAAGAAGGACGAGATCATCGAGATCAAGACACTGATCAGCCACGAGATGGACTCGGGCCAGCGCAAGGATGCCGCCGGAGCCACCATTCCGCGCAAGATCATCAAGAGCATTGAAGTGAAGTTCAACGGCAAGCCTGTGGTCGCCGCAGACTGGTATCCTTCGGTGTCGGCCAATCCCTACCAGGCCTTTTTCTTCAAGGCGGCTGAGTCTGGCGAGTTCCAGTTCACCTGGACCGACGATGACGGC
>JANNFV010000418.1:0-2252 GCA_031380285.1 Hyphomicrobiales bacterium
CGAGACGCCGACGGCCAGGGCGATCTCGTCGTAGACGGCGTCCATCGACGCGTTGGACCCGGCCGCCTGGCTGATGCGCGCGCGCAGCCGCCGCAGGTTGAAGAACAGGGCTTTCTGGGCCGAGCTGGTGCCGCCGCGCACGATGGACCAGTCGCGCAGGATGTGATCCTGGATCGAAGCGCGAATCCACCACGTGGCATAGGTCGAGAAGCGCACCTCGCGCTCCGGCTCGAACCGCGCTGCTGCCTCCAGCAGGCCGACATGGCCCTCCTGGATCAAATCGGGCATCGGCAGGCCGTAGTTGCGGAAGCGGGCAGCCAGGGCGATCACCAGCCGCATATGGGCATGGGCCAACTTGTGGAGCGCCCTTTCGTCCTTGTGATCGGCCCAGGCCACGGCCAGCACACGTTCTTCATCTCGGGTCAGGAAAGGGGCATTCATTGCCGCCTTGACGAAGCCGCGACGCACACCAACGAGTTGAGCCATCATACCCTCCCGTACGCTTACTCACTTATAATTTACGTATGTAGCCGGGAATTGGATTGCTGCTCGCATTAAGAATCTTGAAACTTTTCCGTCCTGCCCCAGTCAGGCATGAAAAGCCTGAAAACCGGTGCAATCAGCCCTTTTTGCCGCGTCTGGCTCCATTGCGTCCGAAATCGGGTTCCGGCGTTTCCTGCCCGATCTGGATGATGCCGCGACGGATGGCCCGGGTGCGGGTGAAGAGATCGAACAGCTTGTCGCCCTCCCCCCAGCGGATGGCTCGCTGCAAGGAGAACAGGTCTTCCTGGAAGCGGCCCAGCACCTCCAGCACGGCCTCGCGGTTGTGCAGGAACACGTCGCGCCACATCGTGGGATCGGACGCGGCGATGCGGGTGAAATCCCGGAAGCCGCCGGCCGAGAACTTGATGACCTCGCCCTTGGTCACGGCCTCCAGATCATCCGCCGTCCCCACGATGTTGTAGGCGATGAGATGGGGAATGTGGCTGGTCACTGCCAACACCAGGTCGTGGTGCTTGGGCGACATGGTCTCGACCTTGGAGCCCATGGCGTGCCAGAACGCCTCGACCTTGCCGATGGCACCCGCATCCGTGCCTTCCAGCGGCGTGAGGATGCACCAGCGGTTGGCAAAAAGCTCGGCAAATCCCGCGTCTGGGCCTGAATATTCGGTTCCCGCCACGGGGTGGGCGGGCACGAAATGCACGCCTTCCGGCAAATGGGGCTGCACGGCCTTGATCACTGCTGTCTTGACCGAACCAACATCGGACACGATTGCCCCGGGCTTGAGGCCCTTTGCCATGGCCTTGGCAACCCTGCCATTCACGCCGACAGGGACGCACAGGATCACCAGATCGGCACCTTCCACGCCTTTCGCGGCATTGGTGACGGCGCGATCAGCAAAGCCGAGTTCCTTCACCCGCTGCACGACAGCCGCCGAGGCGTCGATGGCCGTGATATGCTTGGCCAGGTCCTTTTCGCGCGCGGCACGGGCGATGGACGAGCCGATCAGCCCCATGCCGATGATGGCGATGCGGTCAAAATGCGGTGCCCCGCTGGTGTCAGGCGGCATCTGTCAGGCGCTCTTCATGAAATCGGACAAGGCCGTGATGACGAGCTCATTCGCCTCGGCGCTGCCGATGGTCAGGCGCAGGGCATCGGGCAGGCCGTAAGCACCGACGGCGCGCAGCACGAGACCACGGGATGCGAGGAAGGCATCGGCGGCCTTGGCGGTTCTTGCGCCCTTCGGATCGAAATGCAGCAGCAGAAAATTGCCGACGCTTGGCGTCACCGTGATGCCAAGCTTGCCGATCCGTTCCGTCAGGACAGGCAGCCATGCGTCATTGTGCGCCACGGCAGCGTCGACATGCGCCTGATCGGCAATGGCTGCTGCACCCGCCGCGATGGCCACACCGCTGACATTGAACGGACCCCGGATGCGGTTGATGGCATCGACCACGGCGGCAGGCCCGTACATCCAGCCGAGCCGCAGATTGGCCAGACCATAGATCTTCGAGAACGTGCGCGTCATCACCACATTCTCCGATGTCGCCACCAGTTCGAGGCCCGACGCATAGTCATTGCGCCGCACATATTCGGCATAGGCTGCGTCGAGGATGAGCAGGACATGCGGCGGCAGGGCGGCATGCAGGCGCTTGACCTCGTCGAAGGGCAGATAGGTGCCGGTCGGGTTGTTGGGGTTGGCAAGAAACACGATTTTTGTGCGCGGCGTCACCTTGGCCAGAATCTTGTCA
>JANNFV010000486.1:0-7921 GCA_031380285.1 Hyphomicrobiales bacterium
CCGCGTGTGGCCCAGCACCGGCAAAAAAGTTCCGCTGTTGCCTCCCGCCGTGAAACCCAACGTTCCACCCGTGAATGCGCCAACGCTAAACCCTGGCAGCGCCGCCACGGCAAACGATGTCGCATCGCTGACCGTGGCAATCGCAACTGTCGCCCGCCGTGTCGCGCCTGTGAGCGCAACCGTGCACCGCGCGTCGCCCAGCTCGGCGGAACACAACGCCTCGTAGCGCCGCCCGCGCTCGCGATCGAACTGTTGCGCCAGGCTGCGTACCTCCGCCGTGAAGGCCTGGCCGACACGCTTGATTTCGCCGGTCTGGCCCGCATCCAGCAGCATCCGCCGGGTCACGTCGCGCCAATCGACCAGCCACGTCTCGATGGTGGCGCCATCCCAAAGGCCCTTGTCGATATCCGCATCGCGGATCGCCTCGGCCTGCAATGCGCCCGCGATTTCGCCGCCGCCGGTTGCCAGGCCCAGCAGGCTTTCCGCCTCTGACGCCTCCATGCCGCTGGCGGCACCGAAGGTGGTTCCGCCGAAGGTCAGATCGCGATCATGATCGGTGAAGCCGAAGGTCTGGCCATCGCGCCGAACAGCCTTCCAGCAGCGGCACAGCGTTGTGGCACCCGATGCCAGTTCAGCAGCGAGCGCGGCGGGAATCGAGCGCATGGGATTGTTCCTGTCAGGGCGAAATTTCGATCAACGGAATGGACGGAATGTCACCGGCGTCGAACGAGGCCATGTCGACCTCCAGCCGGTCGGTATCAAACCGCACCGGGACATCGAACTCGAAGCCCGCCGTCACCACCGCACCATTCGCCGGGATATTGCCTGCGGTGAAGGTGATGACACCACTCGTCACATCCAGCGTGAAATGCGTTCCCAGGGTCTTTGCCTGCCCCGCAACAGCAACCAGAATCGAACCTGCGACCGGCTTGCAGATGGGGCGCTGATAGGGCGCGAAGGCCCCGCCATAGGTCTTGATCAGCGAGAATGCGGTGCGCGTCCCGCTACCGGTTCCCAACACCTGATCCGTCATCTGCGGTGGCGCACCATTCGGGGTGGAGCGAAAATCCGTGCGGTCCTTGAAGCGAAAGCCATAGAGCCGCCCACGCCGCTCCTCGAAGAAGCCGATGACCTGCGACAGCGTCGCCAGAGAGCGTACGCCGTAGCCCGCATCATAGCGGCGTCGCGCATGCGCCCAGCGGGAATTGCGCTCCTCCCGACCGGAACCCAGCGTCACGATCTCTGTCCGGCGTTCAGGACCACCTTTGCTGCGGATGCCGATATCGACAGGAAACCTCACCTCATGAAATGCGGGCATCGCCAAACCTCCTCAAAGTCCGCGCTGGCCGCGCTGCACGGCCCGCGCCAGCGCTGCCGACACCTGGGCTTCCGAGCGCCGGAAGCTCTCGGCATCGGGCGTGTTCACGGTCATCGCAACAGAAACGGGGTTGGGCGCTTGCGACCGGGCAGCGACTGCGGAGGGTGCCGCAACATTCGCCACCTCCGACAAGCTGGAAAGGCCGACCGGCGCGGCAAAACCCGCAGTGCTTGCGACACTGCTCGACAGGCTGCCGACCAGCGTCGATCCCAGGGTCGAGGCCAGCGATCCGAACAGGCTGCGCCCCGCGGTCTGGAGTGCGGTCTGCGCCAGTCGCTGGCCCACGCCCTTCAGCACGTCATCCAGCTTGCGCCCTTCGATCTGCCCTGCCGCAAAGGCCGAGGCGATGGATGTTCCCGCCTGCCTCGCCGCCCGGTCGAGCCGCAGGAAGGCGTCCGTGCTGTCATCGGCCCGTGTCGCAGTGTCATCCATGGGAAGGCTCCTCGTGGTCGGGAAAGGCCGCCAGCAAAGCCGCCAGATCCGAGCGATCCAGCGCAGGCAACGCTTGCAGCACAAAGGCCCTGGCGGCGGCCGACAGTTCAGCCGGAGTCATGGACCAGAAATGATCGGGCGGAAGCCGCAGGCGGCCAAGGCCGAACCGCATTGCTGCATCCCAGGGAAAGGGCTGCGGCTTCGACGGATCGGCCATCAGGCCACCTGCGGCGGCGGAGGGCGGGAGGCATCCCCTCCGCCAAAGGTGACGGCGAGCAGGAGTGCTGCAGCGGTTGCCGCAGGCTCCAGCGCCGAAGCCGGTATGCGCTCGCCCAACGCGCTGGCGGTGATCGGCATCCCGCCCCCCGAAAGGCCCGCCGCGAGCACGGCGCAGATGTCGCCAGCGGACAGCCGCCCCTGCGCCAACCTTTCGCCCAGCGCACCAAGCCCATCAGCCCCCAGCGCATCTTCCAGGTTGGCCAGGCTGCCCAGCGTCAAGCGGAGCGCATGGCTGCGCCCCTCCAGCTCGAACGACACTTCACCGCGATAAGGATTGGCCATGGCAAATCCTCACAGCGCCGTGAAGGTGAGTGCACCGGCACTCTCCAGCGTCATCTCGAACGTCACTTCGCCCTGGTGCTCGGCACGGTATTCGAGGCCGCTGATCTGGAACGCGCCTTCGAGGGTACCGAAATCCGGGATGATGATCCGCCAATCGCGGATCGTGCCATCGAAGAACGTCTGCCGCGTCAACAGGTCGGTCGCCGTATCCTTGAAGACGCCAGCACCGGTCACCGTGGCTTTCTTGATGCCCGCGCCCGACAGCAATTCGCGCCAGCGGCCAATGCTCTCGGCATGGGTGATGTCCACGGCCTCGGCGTCGAAGGCAATGCGCCGGGACCGCAGGCCAGCGACCGAGACGAATGCGCTGGTATCGTCGCGCATCTTCAGCAGCATGTCTTTTCCGCGCTGTGCAGCCATGGTGTTTGTCCTTGAAAAAGCGGTTGGAGTGGGAAGCAGCCTTGCTTCAGATGACCTCGGTGACGGCACGAATGCGCATCAGCGTGCGCCAGGTCTCGCCATCTTTCAGAACACCAGGTTCGACCGCGAGCACCAGCAGATTGACCAGCCGATGCCCGGTCAGCACCGCAGGGAGCGAGGCGAGCGCCAGCGTGATCGTATCGGCGATCTGCAACCCCTCGCTGCTGCCGTTGCCGCGACACCAGATGCCCAGCACGAGGTCCGTGGCATGGCCGTCTTCGGAGGATGTTCCATTCTCTCGCGCCACAGCCGAGACAAAGGCCACATGCGGATAGACCGCGTGCTTGGGTGGATCAGCGAATACCTTCGGCTCCCGCAACAGCGCGAGCACGCCGCTATCCGCCACGAGACGCAAGCGCATGGCCTCGCGCAGGGCATGGACGGGCGAGGTCATTGTGCGTCCTCCAGCATCGAGCGGCTGAGCTTGAGCTGCCGGTAGGGCGCGATCAGCCCTTCGACCTCTCCGATCACATCAGGGCGACGCCCGCCCTCGCGCTCCGGTCCCCTTGCTTCATAGGCTGCGACGAGCAGCAGCCGCATCGCTTGCCGCAATGGCTCAGGGCAGTCGGTGGCGGCGATGCCATAGCCTGCCACCACGTCGATCTCGATGCCGCTGCGTGCGCGACCAGGAGCAGGTGGGCTTTTCACGGCCAGAACGGGCGGCTCCATGCCGGGCTCCAGCGTGTAAAGTGTTGAGGCCAGCACGGCAGCATTGCCTGCGACATCCAGAACCCGCACCGCTGTCACACTGATGACGGGCAGGATCGGCAGCGCCACGCGGGCCTCCGCAGGCCACTGATCGAGTATGATGCGCCAGGTCTGTGCCATGAGCGCACGCCCCGTGCGGGACTCGATCCGCTCGCGCGCGGCCTTGATGAGTGACGCAATCAGGCCATCATCATCGGCATGATCCACCCGCAGCCAGCGCTTTGCTTCGCTCAGACCGATGGGTTCCACTGCGGGAAAGTTCACAATAGTGCGACGCATGGCTTGCCTCCGCCGAGAAAAACGGCAATTCGGGATCAACTGGATTTGAAATTTTCATGGTGCCCACGAGTCTGACCCTCACCCGCGCAGCTGCGATCCTCGCGGCCTGCCTGCTGACGTCGCCTGCCTGGGCGCTCGGCGGGGATGCCGCGTCGGAAGCCGGAAGCCGTCTCGAAAGCCGCACCGTGATGGTGCTGGGCTCGCGCGGCTCCGTCTGCAGCGGCACCGTGGTTGCGCCCACCATCATCCTGACGGCGAGCCACTGCGTGTCCGGCTCCGGTCAATACGCCATCGCCTACAAGGAAGCCGGTGGCAGTCCCACCCTTCAGGAGGTCCGGCAGGTCGCCCGCCACCCTGAGTTCAAGGCTGGCACGCGGGTGTCGATCGACATGGCGCTGGTGCGCCTGAAACTGCCGCTGCCGTCAAGGTTTTCACCCGTTGCGCTCGATGCGGATGCCGATGACGACGGCGTGGGATCGCGCATGACCATTGCGGGCTTCGGCCTGGCACGTGACGGTGACGAGAAGAGCGCAGGCACGCTGCGCTCCGCCACCGTCACGGTCCTGCCGCGTTTCTACCCGCGCTATTTCCGCCTGGGATTGTCGGGCGGCGGCATCTCGATCTGCAAGGGCGATTCCGGTGGCCCCGTCTTGAGCGACGGCTTCACGGGCGCAACCCTCACAGGCGTGATCTACGCCTCGGAACGCCAACGCGGCGGTCGCCAATGTGGCGATGTCGCGCAGGCCGTCCGCATCGCGCCACAACGCGGCTGGATCGACCGCATCATGGCGCAATGGGCGCAGTAGCATTTACGACACGGCGAACTTCAGCAGCTTGAAGGCGTCGAAGTCCTGCACGCCGCCGCCCACGCGCTTGGTCGTGTAGAACAGCACGTAAGGCTTGGCGGTGTAGGGATCACGCAGCACGCGGATGCCCATGCGATCCACCACGAGATAACCCCGCTTGAAATCGCCGAAGGCCACCGAGAAGCTGCCGGAACCGACATTCGGCATGTCTTCCGACTCGACGATGGGGAAGTTCATGAAGGAAGCGTTCTGGCCGAACGACACCGGCGGCTGCCACAGATAGTTGCCCTGGTTGTCCTTGAACTTGCGCACCGTTGCCTGCGTGGAGCGGCTCATGATGAAGGTGCCGTTCTGGCGGTAGGGAGCCTTCACGGCATAAGCCAGGTCGATCAGCAGATCGGAGGGCGTCACAGCAGGGAAGGCACCCGCCACACCCGTCGCGAGATAGCCGACATTGCCCCAGCTCCAGGTGCCCTGCGGCACGTTGGTATAGGCCTGGATGCCCTTGGGCTTGTCGATGCCATCGCCTGCGATGAAGGCCTGCCCTTCCTTCTCGGCAAACACCGTTTCGACCTCGTCGGCAATCCACTGCTCGATGTCGATGGCGCCATCGTCCAGCAACGTCTGTGTCGCGGACGGCATGGCGTAGAGTTCCATCGCCGGGAAGGTGAGATCGGCGAGCACCTGGCTGGCCGACTGCGGACGCGCCGCCGTCTCGTTCACCCAGCCCGAGGCCGGCCCTGTCGTGGACATGGCCTTCTTCAACTGGTTGCCCGAGATTTCGCGCACCGTCGCCAAGGCACGCACCGGGGAGATCAACGCCATGCGGCGCAGCAACTCGCGCTCCTGCGGCACTGGCACGAGATAGCCGCCATCCGGGCCGGAGCCGGAGGACAATGCCTTTTCTTCCAGCAGCTTCAGCCCCTGCGCATCGCCTGAGCGGATATAGGTCTCGAACGCGGCCTTGTGCTCGCGGCTGGCACCGTCCAGCGCCTCGGCCCTGCCCTCGCCGAGCGTGGGACGCCGCGCCTTCAGCGCCAGCTGGTCAAGCCGGGCCTTGGTCTGGTCCAGAGTGCGATCGATGCGCGCCAGCTTTTCCTCGGTGACGACATCGGGGCCAAGCCGGGTCTCGATCTGGCCCAGCCTGTCATCGTTGGTCTCGCGGAACGCCTCGAAGGCGCGCGAAAAATCCTCGAAGGCCTGGGTCACGTCAGGACCGGCAGCCTTGGTTTCCATGGAAGCAGAGGTCATTGGCAGTTCCTTTGGTTGGGAGAATGGTCAGCGATGGGACGCCAGCCGCACCGCTGAACGATGAATGGCAGCGGCAAGCGCTTCGGGATCAGGCGTCCGGATCAGGCGTTTCACGGCGGAGACACGGGCCCCTGGCAGCATCGGGAAGGTGACGATCGACACCTCCCAGAGATCGAGCTTTTCGAGATTGCGAACGCCGGTCGCGGCGTCCTTGCGGGAGCGCTGCGTGCGAAAGCCGATGGACAAACCGTCCACCGCGCCGGAGCGCATCAGGGCATGCACCTCGCGCGCCTTGGCGACGGCGAGGTTGAGCTGGCCGCGCACCTTGAGGCCGCGGCGGTCCTCGCTGATGTCCTCCCACAGGCCCAGCGGATGCAGCGGATCATGCTGCCACAGCAGCTTGACTGCGCTGGGCGGCTTGCGGGAAAGGCACTCCTTGAACGCGCCAGGCACCACCCGGTCGCGCCCCAGATCCACCACGCCGAACAGCGAGGCATAGCCCTCGAAGGCACCATCCGCCGACACCTTGGCCAGCGGCGCACCTGCAAACTTGACCTCGTGGGCGACCGGCATGGCCTTCAAGCGGATCGGCAACGATGCGACAGCACAGGAACCATCTGGCCTCATGCCGACCTCCGATCCTGACCAGCATCCGCCTCCGGCCGCTCACGGCGTTCCAGCCGCGACAGCACATGAAAGAAGCGGCGAAACACACTCACCGCTTTCATGTCCTCGGATTTCTGCTCTGGCGCCGGATCAGGCGCCCTCCCTGACAGGCGCAGCAGGCTGCGCGACCTCGATCTTGCGGACAGCCTCATGACTGATCCTCCTCATGTTTGCGGTTGAAACGGGAAAGCTCGTGCAGGAAGTCCTGCATGAAATGCTCGGTGCGACGCGCCGTTTCAGCCGCCTCGGTCACCCCAAGCCAGACCAGGGCCGATGCACCCGACGCCCAGATGAACAGGGCGAGATGGCCGATATCGGCGTGATGGATGAAAGCCTGCAGAAGGCTGTCAGGCGTGCTGGGCATGATCGATTCTCCTTGATCCCTCCCCGCTCGCGGGAAGGGTGCCGCCAGAGGCGGCAGGTGGGGCAGTATCAGCTGCGCACGCTTGCCATGGGCCCGAACCCCAGCATCTGCCGCTTCTCGTCCACCGTCAGGAAGTCCGCTGCCGTCACGGCACGCCACAGCGGCTCGCGGGTGTCGTTCATCGCGTCGACGCCATCGAAATCCGGGGTGAGCGTGAGGCCCGCACCCAGGTGCTGCGACAGGAACAGCGACAGGCTCTGCGCCGTCTTGGTCACCAGCGGAGCCACGCATTGCCGCCAGAACACGCGGTTCGCCTCGGCATAATTTGCGTGGGTGTTGTCGCCCGAAAGCCCCAACACCAGCGGCGGCACGCCGAAGGCCAGCGCGATCTCGCGGGCCGCCACGTTCTTCAACTCGATGAAGTCCATGTCCTTGGGCGACAGCGAGAGCGGCTTCCAGTCGAGACCGCCCTCCAGCAGCAGCGGTCGCCCGGCATTGGCCGCTCCCTGGAAGCCCTCTTCCAGTTCGCGCTTCAGCCGGTTGAACTGCTCCTCGCTCATGTTCGCACCATCCGCCGCATAGACCAGCGCACCCGAGGGCCTCGCCGCGTTGTCGAGGAAGGCCTTGTTCCAGCGGCTGGCCTCGTTGTGGATATCGATGGCCGTGGCCGCCGCCTCCATGGCGGAGAGGCCATAATGATCATCCACCGGATGAGCCAGCATCAGGTGCAGGACAGGCGACGCGCCCTCCGCCGCTTCGAAGCGCATGGCCCGACCATTGACCGCATACTCATAGGCTTCCGGCCAGCCATCGGCGCCGGGCACCACGCGCATCCTGTCGGAGCGCAGCACGTGCAGCTCGCGTGGGCTGCCATCGAGAACGACGCATTCGAGATAGGCATTGCCTGACAGGATAAGCTGCAGGAACAGCGCTTCCAGCAACGCCTGCCCCGCCTGCCGCGCATTGGGTGTCGAGAGCAACCGGGCGGCACGCCTG
>JANNFV010000495.1:0-4349 GCA_031380285.1 Hyphomicrobiales bacterium
ACGGTGAAGGCCTATGAGGGCGGCCGCTGCGACGCCTTCACCACGGATGCGTCCGGTCTTTACGCCGAGCGCCTGCGCATGGCCAAGCCCGAGGATCACATGGTCCTGCCGGAAGTCATCTCGAAGGAGCCACTGGGACCATCGGTGCGCCACGGCGATGACCAATGGCTCGATCTGGTGAAATGGACCCACTACGCCATGATCACGGCGGAAGAGCTGGGCGTCACCAAGGCCAATGTTGATGAGCAACTGAAATCGACCAACCCCGACGTGAAGCGCCTGCTGGGCACCGAAGGCAAGCATGGCGAGGCGCTTGGCCTCACCAATGACTGGGCCTACCGGGTGATCAAGCATGTCGGCAACTACGGCGAGGTCTTCGAGAAGAACGTCGGCATGGGCTCGCAGCTCAAGATTGCCCGCGGCCTCAACAACCTCTGGTCGAAGGGCGGCCTGCAATACGCTCCGCCGATCCGCTGACATCCAGGCGTTCGGGTTCGGCCCGGACGCCCTCTTTCCTTGCTCCAGCCAATTGTCTTCCCGCCAAACGGGACAAACTCAGGATAAACCCATGAAGAAGCTTCTCGTATCCCTCGCAGGCGTCGCCGTTGGTGCGCTTGCCATGGCCAGCGCCGTCCAGGCGCAGGGCACCACCACATTGAACGCCGTCAAGGCCCGTGGCACGCTGAATTGCGGCTCCAACACCGGCCTGGCCGGCTTCGGCCAGCCCGATGCCCAAGGCGGCTGGACCGGCCTCGATGTCGAATATTGCCGCGCCATGGCCGCCGCGATCTTCAACGATCCGACCAAGGTGAAGTTCGTGCCGCTGTCCGCCAAGGACCGGTTCACGGCGCTCCAGTCGGGAGAAGTGGATGTCCTGGTGCGCAACACCACCTGGACCTCGTCGCGTGACACCTCGCTTGGCCTGAACTTTGCGGCCGTCAACTATTACGACGGCCAGGGCTTTCTGGTGAAGAAGTCGATCAAGGTGGCGTCGGCCAAGGAACTGTCCGGTGCGTCGATCTGTGTGCAGCAGGGCACCACGACCGAACTGAACCTCGCGGATTATTTCCGTGCCAACAAGATGGAATTGAAGGCCGTGACCTTCGCCACCAACGATGAAACCATCAAGGCCTATGATTCCGGTCGCTGCGATGCCTTCACCACGGATGCTTCGGGGCTTTATTCCGAGCGTCTCCGTCTGGCGAAGCCCGATGATCACATGGTGTTGCCTGAAATCATCTCGAAGGAGCCGCTCGGGCCAGCCGTTCGCCACGGTGATGACCAGTGGTACGATCTCGTGATGTGGACGCATTACGCCATGGTCACGGCGGAAGAGCTCGGCGTCACCAAGGCCAATGTCGATGAGCGGCTGAAGTCCGAAACGCCGGATATCAAGCGCCTTCTGGGCACCGAGGGCAAGCATGGCGAGGCGCTCGGCCTTTCCAACGCCTGGGCCTACCAGATCGTCAAGCATGTCGGCAATTACGGCGAAAGCTTCGACCGCACGGTTGGTGCCGGTTCGCCACTCAAGATCAGCCGCGGCCTCAACAACCTGTGGAACAAGGGTGGCCTGCAATACGCCCCCCCGATCCGCTGATAGAAAAAAGCGAATGGCGTGGAAGTTGCATTCCACGCCATTCGTATTCGTCTGAGGTATGCCGGAAGCGTGGGAACCACCGCCGGGACATGTGCTGAGCCGATGGGTTGAGCAGGGGGTGTGCGCGTGACTGATGTGATGAAATCGTCCGGGAACGTTCAGAAGCCGAAGGTTTCACCGTTCTACGATCCCAAGGTCCGCAGCATCGTCTTCCAGGCGGCCCTGTGCCTGTTCATCCTCTGGATCATCTATGAGGGCGTGAGCAACGTCCGTGAAAACCTGGCCCGCGCCAAGATCGCGTCTGGCCTGGGCTTTTGGGACAACAACGCCGGTTTTCCGATCAGCCAGGCGCTGATCTTCTATTCCGAGGCGTCTTCCAGCTATGGCCGCGCCTTCTGGGTGGGCCTGCTGAACACGCTGCTGGTGGCCTCGATCGGCATCGTGTTTGCCACGATCCTCGGCTTCTTCGTCGGCATCGCCCGGCTTTCCAAGAATTTCCTCGTGGCCAAGATCGCCTATTGGTATGTCGAGATCGTCCGCAATCTGCCGCTGCTGCTGCAATTGCTGTTCTGGTACAACGCCGTCGTCAAGGCGCTGCCGGAAGTGCGCGACAGCGTGAAGTTTCCCGGCAGCATTTATCTGAACAACCGTGGCCTGATCTTCCCCAATCCGGTGCCGGGCAACAGCTTCTGGCTGACCGGGATCGTGTTCTGGCTGGGCATCCTGGGGGCCGTGTTCTTCTACATGTATGCCAAGAAGAAGCAGGAGAGGACGGGTGTGCAATCCCCCGTTGCCCTGGTGACGCTGGGCCTGATCTTCGGCCTGCCCCTCCTGGTGTTCCTGCTCTCCGGGATGCCCTTGAGCTTCGAATATCCCTCCGCCAGCCGCTTCAACATCAGTGGCGGCATCTCGGTGCTGCCAGAGTTCCTGGCGCTGCTCTTCGGCCTCGTCATCTACACCGCAGCGTTCATCGCCGAAGCGGTTCGCGCGGGTATCCTGGCGGTGTCGAAGGGCCAGACCGAGGCGTCCTACGCGCTTGGCCTGAAGCCGAAGAACACGCTGAATCTCGTGATCATCCCGCAGGCCATGCGCGTGATCATCCCGCCGCTGACCAGCCATTACCTCAACCTGACCAAGAACTCGTCTCTCGCGGTGTTCGTGGGCTATCCCGATCTCGTCAACATCTTCACCGGCACGGTGCTGAACCAGACGGGTCAGGCCATCGAGGTCGTGGCGATCACCATGATGGTCTATCTCACAATCTCGCTGACAACATCGCTGTTCATGAACTGGTACAACGCCCGCAAGGCGTTGGTGGAACGGTAAGGGGAGGGCAGGACCATGACTGACACCACTGTTTCTCCGCCAGGACCGCCCATGAAATCCGCAGGCTATGTGCGCCACGAGGTGGCCCAGGCGCTGCCACCACCCATGGCAGTATCCGGCCCTGTCGCCTGGATTCGCGACAACCTGATCTCCAGCCCGTTCAACATCATGATGACGGTGATCGCGGCCCTCCTGCTCTATTGGATCGTGCCGCCTTTCCTGAACTTCACCATTTTCCAGGCGGTGTGGAGCGGCACGGACCGCGAGGCCTGCATCCTGACGGAAGCACGCCCCGTCGTGGGGGCCTGCTGGCCCTTCGTGCAGGAGCGCTTCAAGTATTTTGTCTATGGCTCCTATCCCCTGGATGAACGCTGGCGTCCGACCGTGTTTTTCGTCCTGCTGCTGATTTCGGTGGTCTGGGTATTGTGGCTGAACGCGCCACGCCGCGACATCGGCATGCTCTTCGCCTTCGTTTTCACGCCTCTGATTTCCTATTGGCTGCTCACCGGTGGCTCGCCAGCCTTCGCGCTGATCGGCGTGGCCGCTGCCGCCATCAAGGCCGTCAGCAGCATTTTCGGCACCATCGGCAGTCTCCTGGGCAGCATTCCGTTCATTGGGCCCATTCTCGCCTTGCCCTTCTCGGGCGTTGATTGGGTGCTGGATCAGTTTGTCGACAATGGCATTGGCGGTGTGCGTCGGCTGCTGGGCGGCCGTGGCTTCTTCTGGTTCGACCTTCTGGCATCAACCCTGTTGTTCGTCGGCCTGCTGTTCCGCAACCGCATCCGCTACACCGTGGCCGATTTCAAGGACAACTGGATGACCATCGCGGGGATCGCGGTGGTGTTCGGTGCCTTCGTTGGCCTCACCGGCCTCGACAAGGGCCTGCCACCTGTCCCCACCAACCTGTGGGGCGGGGTGCTGATCTCGCTGATCGTGGCTTCCGTGGGCATCGTCTTCTCGCTGCCATGCGGCATCCTGCTGGCGCTGGGCCGCCGGTCCACGATGCCGATGGTCAAGCTGTTCTCGGTGATCCTGATCGAGTTCGTGCGCGGCGTGCCGTTCATCACCGTGTTGTTCATGGCCTCCAACATGCTGCCGCTCTTCGTGCCGGAGCAATATGCGCCGGACAAGCTGCTGCGCGCGCTCATTGCCGCCGCCATCTTCGCCTCGGCCTACATGGCGGAAGTCGTGCGTGCGGGTCTTCAGGCCCTGCCCAAGGGCCAATATGAAGGCGCGATGGCGATGGGCCTTGGCTACTGGCAGATGATGCGGTTGATCGTGTTGCCACAGGCGCTGAAGGTGACGATTCCCAACATTGTCAACACCTATATTGGGCTGTTCTAGGATACCACGCTGGTTGTTGTCGTCGGCCTTTTCGACTTCCTCAAGACGATCGAGGCCGCGCGCATCGATCCGAAATGGGCCG
>JANNFV010000556.1:0-15457 GCA_031380285.1 Hyphomicrobiales bacterium
GGAACACCAGTTCGCCGGTCTCCGAGCCGCGCATGCCGAGCTTGTCGAGCTTCTGCGCGATGGAGAAGCCCTTGAAGCCCTTCTCGACCAGAAACGCCGTGATGCCGCGGGGACCGGCTTCCATGTCGGTCTTGGCGTAGATGATCAGCGTCTCGGCGCTGGGGCCGTTGGTGATCCACATCTTGGAGCCGTTGAGGATGTAGCGGTCGCCCTTCTTCTCGGCACGCAATTTCATCGAGACAACGTCCGATCCGGCACCAGGCTCCGACATCGCCAAGGCACCCAAATGCTCGCCTGTCACCAGCTTTTCGAGATAGCGCTTCTTCTGGGCATCGTTGCCCCAGCGGCGGAGCTGGTTGACGCACAGGTTGGAATGCGCACCGTAGCTGAGGCCGACCGAGGCCGAGGCGCGGCTGATCTCCTCCATCGCCACGGCGTGTTCGAGATAACCCAGGCCCGCACCGCCCCATTCCTCTTCTACCGTGATGCCATGCAGGCCGAGAGCGCCCATCTCCGGCCACAGATGCCGGGGAAACCAGTCCTCCTTGTCGATCTTCTGGGCCAGCGGAGCGATCTTGTCCTGTGCATAGCTTGCCACGGTATCGCGGATGGCGTCGGCGGTTTCGCCGAGGTCGAAATTGAACGGGCGCGGCGCATTGGCAAGCATGGTGGTCTCCCTCTATGGCGTCCGATATAGCAGCATTGCTGACCTAAATAAATCTCTGCCGCTACCCCGTCCTTGGCCCCATATGATCCGGGACGCTTGCCCGGGTCAAACCGCCCCTTCCCTTCCTGCATGATCTCACTTAGTTGCAGATGCAACCAATCGCAGCGCGAGAACCTCATGACCGGCTTCGCCTCCAGCAACGACCTTCAGGACAAAAAGATCACCTTCTCCGAGATCGGCAAGGGGCTTTACGCCTTCACGGCGGAGGGTGACCCCAACACCGGCATCGTGGAGGGTGATGATGGCGTGCTGATCGTCGATGCGCAGGCGACGCCTGCCATGGCGCAGGCGGTGATCGAGCGGGTGCGGTCCGTCACCGACAAGCCGATCACCCACGTCCTGCTGTCGCATTATCATGCGGTGCGGGTGCTGGGGGCCTCGGCCTACAAGGATGCGAAGATGATCATCGCGTCCGGGGGCACGCGCGATCTCATCGTCGAGCGCGGCCCACAGGACATGGCGAGCGAGATCGGGCGGTTTCCGCGCCTGTTTCGCGGCAAGGAAACCATCCCGGGCCTGACCTGGCCGACGCTGACCTTCGAGGGCGAAATCTCAATCTGGCTCGGCAAGCGCGAGGTGCGCATCAGCCATCCCGGGCGCGGCCACACGGCGGGCGACACCATCGCCTGGGTGCCCGATGCCGAGGTGATGTTCTCGGGCAATCTCGTGGAGTTCAAGTCGGCCTGCTATTGCGGCGATGCCCATCTGGCGGATTGGCCGAAAACGATCAAGCGCCTGGCGGCCTATCAGCCGAAGGCGCTGGTGCCAGGACGCGGCGATGCGCTGGTAGGGCGCAGGAAAGTGGCGGCGGCCATGGAAGGCACGACGGAGTTTCTGCAGGCGCTCTATGGTACGGCCAGGCGCAGCGTGAAGAGGGGCGACGATCTGAAAGCCACCTTCGCCGCCGTGCGCAAGGCCATGGACAAGCCGTTCGGTGCCTACGCGATCTATGAGCATTGCCTGCCGTTCAATGTCTCGCGCGCCTACGACGAAGCATCGGGAATCGCGCATCCGCGCATCTGGACGGACAAGCGGGACGTGGAGATGTGGAAGGTGCTGCAGGGGAGGTGACGGTCACGAACAGCCGGATGATACCATGGACAGAACCTACATTCTTGTGTAACATGTGACGCATGAAGACACTTCCAAAAATGTCTGCCCAAAGGGTCCGCTCTGCGAGCGCCCAGAGAATGGCGGCTTACCGGGCGAGGCTCAGGGCACAGGGTCTTCGGCCTGTCCAGATTTGGCTGCCTGATACCCGCTCGCCGGAATTCATAGAGAGATGCCTCCGTCAGTCCGTTGCTGCGGCAGCGGCAGCCAATGAACAATCGGAACGGGAATTGATGGACTGGGTGGATTCTGTGCGTGATTGGTCTGACATTTGATCGGGCGAAGCCAACTCGTTATCATTGCGATGCAGGGCGACTACGGAAAACCCCGTCCGGCTCTCGTTGTTCAAAGCGATCTGTTCCGCGCATTCCCTTCAGTCGTTGTCTGTCCTTTGACGTCAGATATACGCGAAGATGCTGAGGGATATCGCGTCGATATAGCGCCAACGCCAGAGAACGGATTGAAGGAATTCTCACAAATATCGATCGACAAGATTGCTGTCGTCAACGCAGGAAAGATTGGCAAGATCATCGGCCAAGCTGACAATGAGGTGATGGAACGCGTGACGCGCGCCCTGGCCATCTTTCTCGCCATCACCTGAACTCACACCGTCTCAGTCACCTTCCGCAGCCGCACGGGCCTGTCCGGATCATGCCCCCTCAGCCGAGCAATCTTCTCAGCCAGGGCATAAAACGACTGGATGATCGCTATGGGATCGGTCAGGCCTTGGCCTGTTCCTGCGGCGGGCAATCGCATGCCCGGCATCGTCGGCGCACTCGCGGTGAAGACCTTCGCGCCCGACGCGACCAGCCGTTCCAGCGCCACGCGCGTTGTCGCTGCCGCTGCATCATCCGGCGCGAAACACAGCACGGGAAAACCATACTCCACGAGTTGCAACGGACCATGCATCACTTCGGCGGGCGAGAAGGCTTCGGCGTGGAGCGATGCCGTCTCCTTCAGCTTGAGCGCGGCTTCTTCCGCCATTGCCAGCGCCGGGCCGCGTCCCAGCACATAGAGCGAGCGTTCGGTTACAAGCGCTTCGGCTGCCGTCCAGTCTTGTGCCAGCGCGGCATGAAGCACTTCTGGAAGCCGACTGACTGCCGCTGTCAGGGCAGCATCGCCGCTCCAGGCCGCAACGATGGCGGCGGCGGCGGCGCAGGACGCGATGAAGCTCTTGGTGGCGGCCACGCTTTTTTCCTCGCCCGCATGCAGCGGCACAATGTAATCCGCTTCCGCCGCGATTGGAGATTCCGTCACATTCACCAGCGCAATGGTCAGCGCACCCGCCGCTTTTGCAGCATGTTGCAGGGCAACGATATCCGGGCTCTGGCCGGATTGCGAGATGGTCACCAGCACAGCGCCGTTGAGCTTCAGCGGGGCCCCGTAGACCGACGCAATCGACGGTCCGACAGAGGCCACCGGCACGCCCAGCATGATCTCGGTGAGATATTTGAAATACGCTGCTGCGTGATCAGAGGAGCCGCGTCCACAGGTGAGGATGACCGGTGGATTGAGCGCGCGAAGGCGTTTGCCGATGGCGTTGAAAATGGTGGCGTTGCGTGAAAGCATCCGGGCGATAGCTGCGGGTGCCTCGCGGGTTTCTGCGGCCATCAGAGAGGAAGATGCGCGTTTCATCGCCTTGCAGCTGCATCAGCGCTGTGTGCCCTTCGAGGCTCGCAAGCTCGCACCTCAGGATGAGGAGTTCGGTGCAAGGCCCTACGGTCCTCTTCCTGAGGTGCTCGCATCTTGGCGAGCCTCGAAGGACGCACAGTGCCAATGCAGCCAATAGCTTTCATCCTCACACCTCCTCCTCGCCCACCGCCTCGCTCCAAGGCTGCAGCGGCTCGCAGGCTCCCTCGTTCGTGCGCTTCACCCGCAGCACGCCGTTGGCGATGGTGTAGGGGTTGGAATAGACCACCGGCTCCGCCAGCACCGTGTCGAACGCCTTGTCCAGCGCCTTCAGCGTGCCCTTGCCCATGCGCCGGTCAGTCACCACCTCCGGCCCACCCGAGACATCGATGCGCGGTGTGTGGAACAGAGTATCGAGATCCAGGGCGAAATCCGCCCGCATCGCGAGCAACTGGAATACCGCAGGGATGATCTTGCGGCCGCCACAGCCGCCCACCGCCATGGTGCCGTTGGGTCCATGCAGGATGGCTGGCACATAGTTCGCCAGCACACGGCTATCCGGCGCAATCGCATTGGGACCGCCAGGGCGCGGATCGAACCAGTTGATGCCGTTGTTCATCAGGATGCCCGAGGTCGGCAGCACCACGCGCGAGCCGAAGAGCGAGAGCAGCGTCTGTGTCAGGGTCACCATGTTGCCGTCGCGGTCGATCACGGTCAGATGCGTCGTGCATGTCGGAGCCGACCGTTCGCCAGCATCGCCGAGCCGATGGAAGCGATCCTCCCAGGCCGTGCGCAGAGCGGATGCATAGGCCACGTAATCCGCTCCCTTGGGCCGCTTGCCTGGCTTGCGGCTGATCTTCGATAATGCATCGAAAGCGACATGAAGCGTGGGGCCGCCATTCAACTCCGGCAGGACATGCACATTGTGCTTGCCGTATTTGATCACCAGCGGCTCGACCCTGCGCACCTGATAGGCCGCCAGATCTTCCGCCGTGAGGTAGCCGCCCATGGCCTGGATGTCGGAAGCGATGCCTTCCGCCAGATTGCCCTTGTAGAGGGCGGGAGCGCCTTCGTTCGCCAGCACGGAAAGGGTCTTCGCCAGCGCCTGCATCGGCAGATGCTGCTGCTTGCCGGTGTTCGCCGCAGGTGGCACGGGGGCCTGCCCTCCCCGCAGGAAGCGCTCTGCCGCTGCCTTGTCCTTCGCCAGATCGACCTGCGCCGTCGCCACCAGCAGCGTCGTATGCCAATCGACAACCGGTCCTGCCTCGGCGAGCGCGATGGCAGGCGCCAGCAGTTCCGCCCAGGGCTTGCGGCCGAAAGCCTGATGCGCCGTCCACAACCCGAGGGGCTCGCTCGGCGTCACCACCGCTTTCGGGCCAACCGTGTTGATGTTGCCCTTCACGGCGGGCCAGCCGAAGAGATCGGCATCCGCACCCGAAACAAGCGCGAAATCCTCGACCTTCAGTCCCCTGGGCGAGCGACCACCGAAATCGATGCCGGTTACCTTGCCCGTTCCGGCGTCATGCACCAGCATCCCGCCGACACCGCCGATGCCGCTCATCCAGGGTTCGACGATGCCAATGGCGAAGGCGGCGGCGATGGCGGCGTCCACCGCATGCCCCCCCGCCTTCAGCACGCGCGCGCCAACCTCGGACGCCACGCGGTTCTGGGTGACGACGATGCCTCCCTTCGAGACAACCGACGGCTTGCGGATGCGGATGCGGCGCGACAGGTTCGGCGACAGGACGGATGCGTTTGGCATGTGGTTCCCCGAAGTGATCGGGACAGACTACTTCCCCCGCAGCACTTCCGCCAAGGCCCCTCGGAAGGGTCTGAAGACAAATCGGACGACGTGCTTGCCGGCAGGAACGGCCACGGCCCGAAACGCCACATTGGCGCGCTCGATCCGGGCAGGCTTGCCATCCACCTCCACGTACCACCAGTCATCCCAGGAATCGTTGAGCACCACGAAGCCGCCCTTCTGCGACTCCGCCTCGATGATCACCTCGGTGTTGCGGTAGCTCCTGATGCTGATGCTGCGCGTGTCCGCTTTGGGATCGGTCTCGGCGGGATTGATCAAGCGATCCAGCAGGACCGTTTTTTGAGGATCAAAAATCGGCCATGCGCCCGTCTTGATCAGCTGATCGAAATCCGCTTGCAGCGCGTTGCCCGCGAAGATCACGCGGGGCAAGGCGCGGGGATTTTCGTAGATATAGGCGTCTCCCGTGCGGGCAAGCAGCGGAAACTCCTCGGGATTGAAGGTTGCGGGCGGCAGGCCCTTGCGCTCCGCCACCCGGTAGAGTTCGTCCATCGGCACGGGCGTTGCGATGTAGCGCAGGCCGACAAGGTCCGCCATCACCGACCGGTAGGACGGCATGAGCGGTGTGAATATCCGCTGGTCAGGACCGGCGATATGGTCCCCAGCACCGACGCTGCTGCTGTAGATCGCGGACCGCACCGGATTGTAGCCGAGCGTGTGGTGCAGCCCATGGATCAAGGTCAGGTTCGGCCAGTGGAAATTGATGCCCGCCAGTTCAACCCGGTCGATCCGGTCAGGCGTGCGGGTCTCCTGCACCTTCTGCTTCAAGAAGGCGATGGTCTCGTTTCGGCTGCCAGGGCGCAGCACCTCGTAGGTTTCCGTGGACAGCCCGGTGGATTCGTTCGGCGCGTTGTTCCAGCCGAGATCCGACAGCATGAAGAAGCCGGCGACCAGCATGAGAGGAACGGTTTTCCCCTCCAGCCGGTGCAGCATCACCAGGGTCAGCAGGCCCGCGATCAAAAAACAGGCCGATGCGGCAAGGGGAGCCACTGACTGGTCCAGTCTGCCGACGCTGAAAGCCAGCAATCCGCCTGCTCCACCGCAGAACAGCACGAAGCCGGCCAATGCGGCCAGCGCCCAGGGCGGCAACCTGAAACGGGGCGCCATGATCCAGCGGTGCAATGCGTAGCCGCCAGCCATGCTGCCCAGCGCACAGGCGACAAACAGCGCATCCGCGGGACGCCGGAACCGGTCGATGCCGGGGATCAGCAGGAATGTTCCCGCGAAGAACGGCGTGTAGCGACCAAGGCTGTAGAGCATCAGCAGCAGGAACCCGACAGCCAGGAAGATCGCGTCACGCCGGTGGGCATCCTGCCCGGCCGCGAGGCTTGCGGGCGACGTCGCGAAGCGGGGCCGGAAGCGGATCAGGAAGGGCAGCAGCAGCAGGCCGAGCACCGGCAGGATGCCGAAATAGAACGTCGCCATGTTGCGGGCGAGATAGAGGTCGACCGGTCCCCAATCCGGGCTTGGCGGCCCCCAGTAGTCCCCCAGCGGCCGGGCGATGCCGTAGAGATGCGGGATGATTCCCGTCAGCAGCGACCAGGGATGCAGCGAACCCTTGCCAGCCTCGGAGAGCGTGATCATCGGGCGGTTGGAATCCGCCGCCAGAAGCAGCGTCATGACCATGGGGATCGTGACCGTGATGACACCACCCAGTGCACCAGATGCCAACGGCCAAACCTGCTTGCGCCATGACCAGCCCCCGGCATGCAGGAGGTTCACGGCATAAGCTCCCAGCGTCAGCAAGGCCAGGTAAGCGACCTGATCCCGCCCGAGCAGCATGAACCCCGCGACGATGCCTGCTGCGAAGCCGTAGCCTGGGCTGGTCCGCCGCATGGCCCGGTCCAGCAGCCACAGCGCGATCGGAAAATAGGCCACACTCAGCACCTGTCCCACATGCTGGATGCGCCAGGCTGCGGCCCCGCCGAAGGCAAAGGACAGGGCCGCGACAATGGCCGCTGCCTCGTGCCAGCGCCGGTCGCGGAAATACAGCACGATGAACCAGCTTCCGACGAGCAAACTGCCGAGAAGCACGGCATCCATCTCCCGCAAGCCCGGGGACGGCACCAGAAAGGCCAGAAGCAGGAAGGGCGGCGAGAAGATCAGCGATTGCGGGTCGGCGATCTGCGGATGTCCGGCAAAGACATTGGGCGTCCAGAACGGCGATTGTCCGCTGTGCAGGCTCTGCGCCAGAAAGGCGAGCTGCGGCTGAAAATGCGCCTTGGCATCCCAAGGCACAGTAACGCTTTCGTTCAGCCACGGCCAGGCCAGCACTAGCCACACCGCGGAGACGATCAGCAGGGCGAGCGCCAGCCGGTAAGGGTGAGGAGCGGAGGAAACCATCCGCTGTTCCCTACGGGGATTTTGCAGTGGATGGAAGGCGGCGCGATGGGGGCACGCATTCTTAACAGACGAAGCAAGCCGAACCCAGCTTCACGATTGTGCTGGAGAACCGGACAGCGTGGGCTGGACTCGCGCCGTTACGGGCGATTACCAATTGTGCGGGAACTCCGAACCGATATGAAATTTCGTACGAAGTGTTCGGAGGCAGGTTGACTTCAATACTCTTCCGTTCGGCTCGATCATGATTTTCTTTTCATTCCGACACTGACATCCGTGACAGATCCCGGTTCCATCCGTGTTCCATCTGCGCCTGCATTTTCCCTCGCGGGAATGTGGCGTGGCGCATTGGCGGCGCGGCCACTGGGTGTCGGCGTGTTCGTCTATGGCATGGCCTTCGGCCTTCTGGCACGCGAAGCGGGAATCTCGCTCAGCGAAGCCTTGCTGATGAGTGGCCTGGTGTATTCCGGCAGTGCCCAGCTTGTCGCGGTCAGCGCCATGGGTGGCGGACAGGTTCCCATGGGCGCGGCGGCGCTGACAATCGTCGGCACGATCCTGCTGCTGAACGCCCGATACGTGCTCTACGGCGCGGCGCTCAGGCCCTGGCTTGGCGGCTTGCCCGCTTGGAAGGCGTATCCGACACTCGCCGTGCTGGGTGATGGCAACTGGATGCTCTCGATGAAGGCGCAATCCGAAGGCGAGCAGGATGCAGGCTTCGTCTTTGGCTCGGGCTTCGCCATGTTCATTCCCTGGCTGGCGGGCACATGGATCGGCTCGGAGGCCCGCAGCCTTGTCCAGAACCCTGCCGTCCTGGCGCTCGACTTTCTGCTTGTCGCCTTCTCGACAGCCATGTGTGTCGGGATGTTCAAGGGGCGGGGCGACCTGAAGATCGTCGTAGCTGCGGCTCTCGCCTCGGTTGTCGCAGACCGATTCCTGATCGCCGGTTCCGCCATCCTGTGCGCCGGGATCGCGGGTGCCGTTGTCGCCTGGTTCAGCTTTCGGGACAAGGACCAGCCCGAACCGGGGCCAGGGCTGAACGCGCCGCGATGACCGTCAGGACCGATCTTTTCCTGTTCGTCCTGGCGCTCGGCTGTGCATCGCTTGCCTGTCGCTTCTGCGGCTTCTGGATCATGCGCTTCGTGGCGATCACGCCGCGCGTCGAAGCAGCACTCAGGGCGACTCCCGTCGCGGTAATGGTTGGCCTGGTCGTCCCCGCAGCCTTGCGCGGCGGGGTGGTCGAGCTGGCAGGGATAGCGAGCGCAGGCATCGCCATGAAACTCACCGGCAGCGACCTGCTCGCTGCGGTGATCGGCGTGGGTGTCGTGGCCGTGGGGCGGTCCCTACAGCTTGCGGGCTGACAGTGGTGTGCCAGCGGGAGGATCCTTCACCAGCATGCCGCTGCGCTCGATGTTGAACCCGTTGCGATGCCCCTTGCGGGCATACAGGAACATGCGGTCACGCTCGACAATCCATCCCGCAGGATCGAACACCTGCAAGCCCTTGTCGTTGCAACCCTTCTCGAGGCTGGCCTTGCCGCTTTGCGACACGGGCCCCGGCAAGGTCCGGTCCAGCAGCAGCACGCAGCCCGTATCGGCACCGCCTGCGCGCATCAATTGATAGCGCCCGGCCACGGCGATCGGCGTGCTGGCGTTGTCCGCCTGCGGTGTGGTCAGGCGCGACACGGCCGCATCGACGCTGGCAATGCGCTCAGGCGAAGGATAGCGGCCGCTGACCGCTTCCATCGTGAACTCGTTCGCCCCGACGGTCGTCTTCAGCACGCCGGCATCGGACCGGGCAAATTCGCCGATCACCTCACCCTTGCCGCCCAGCAGCCGGAGGGCACCCTTGGCCGTCAAGCCCCAGGCCTGGACGTTGCCCATGGCACCCATGGACTTGCGGCAGGGTGCAGGCATGCCCACAAGTGCCTTGGGTACCTTGCCGGTGATGTTGAGCTGGATGCGGCACTTCAGATTGTTCTTGGGCACCGCGATATCCCACTGCCCGGCCACCGTCTTGGAGGCATCGGAGGTGATCGCGAGCAACTCATCCGTTGCGGCTGCAGGGGCTGCGACCTGGGCCATGGCGCTGCCCGTCATCAGGGCGAACACCGTTGAACCCAGCACGAGATGGCGGGTTGGATTGCTGGTTTTGATATCTGTTGTCACCGCAGTCTTGCCCCTAAGCCCGTTTCCAGGGCGTTTCCGGCACGGGCGTGATCGGTCCCTTGCCGGAGAACCATGACGTCAGATTGTCGACGACCAGTTGCCCCATGAGACGCCGCGTGTGGTGCGACGCCGATCCGATATGCGGCAGCAGCACGACATGCGGCATGTCGATCAGGGCCTGCGGCACGCGCGGCTCATCCTCGAAAACGTCAAGTCCCGCTGTCAGGATCGTCTTGTCGGCCAGCGCCTTGATGAGCGCCTGTTCGTCGATCACCGTGCCGCGTCCGACATTGATCACGATGCCATCAGGACCAAGCGCCTTGAGAACCTTGGCATTGATGATGTGATGCGTTTCAGCACCGCCAGGTGCAATCGACAGGAGGACATCCACCGCTTCGGCCATGCCGAGGAGCGTCTTGTGATACGTGTAGGGCACGTCGGCCTGGGGAGTGCGGCCATGATAGCTGATCTCGACGCCGAACCCTTCAAGACGCTTCGCGACAGCCTTGCCGATGCGGCCGAGCGCGAGAATGCCCACCTTGCGCTCCCGCAGGGTTGTCGTCAGCGGATAATTGCCCTTGAGCCATTCACCACGGCGCAGATACGCATCGGATTGGGGCAATTGCCGGATCGTTGCCAGCAGCAGCCCGATGGCGAGATCGGCGACTTCATCGGTCAGCACATTGGGCGTGTTGGAGACCAGAACTCCATTCTGCCCGCACCAGGCAGCATCCACGCCGTCATATCCCACGCCGAAATTCGCCACGAACTCCAGCTTCGGGAACTGCTTGAGGTATGCACCATCCAGCCGCTTCTTGAATCCGCCCGCGATGGCGCGGATCGACGCTGCATGCGCCTTGAGGAACGCAGCCTCGTCCTTCTGCTCCCACAGCTTGTGCAGCGTGAACGCCTTGTCGATGCCCTCCATGATCAACGGCATGGACGGCGTCTGGATCAGCACGGGAATCAATTTCAAGGCGGACGGCACGGATCAACACTCCAGAAAGCGGACGACCACCGAAGGATTCGGGACGAGCGCCTCTTCTTTCGGCAGAATGTCGCCACGGCGCTCATTTTGCAAGGAAATGACGGATCAAAAGCATTGATCGTGGACGCTGCTCACAGCTATCCCGGTTGTAAGGCGAACGAGCGAGGATGCGATGCTGCTGAAAGACAGGATATGCGTGATCACCGGGGCGGGCAGCCCCAGGGGCCTCGGACGGGCGACCGCCAAGCTTTTCGCCGAGCACGGCGCGACAATCGCCGTGCTCGATATCGACCTCGACATGGCGCGCGAAACAGCTGCGCAGCTCAAGGGTCGAGGCCACATGGCGCTGAAATGCGACGTGACGAAGCGCAAGGACTGCGACAAGGCCATCGCCCGCATCTTCGCCCGCCACGGGCGGATCGACGCGCTGCTGAACAACGCGGGCGTGACAGCGCCGGAGCGGTTGATGCAGGTGACGGACGCGATCTACGACCGCATCATGGACATCAACATGCGGGGCTGTTTCCACATGACACAAGCAGTCGTGCCTTTCATGCGGGCCGCAAAGAAAGGCTCGATCGTCAACATGTCGTCGGTTTCGGCGCAGCGCGGCGGCGGCGTGTTCGGTGGCACGCCCTATGCGGCGGCCAAGGGGGCGATGCTGGGCTACACCAAGGCCTGCGCACGCGAACTGGGACCAGACAACATCCGTGTCAACGCCATCTGCCCCTCGCTGATCGACACCGACATCACGGCGGGCAAGATGACGGAGGACCAGCGAGAGGGCGTTCTGGCCAGCATCCCCATGGGGCGGGTGGGCACACAACTGGATGTGGCGGGATGCTATCTCTTCCTCGCCTCGGACCTCTCGGCCTATGTCACGGGGTCAGAGATCGACGTGAATGGCGGCAGCCATATTCACTGACATGTCAGTCCCGGCCGGAGCGAAGCGGAGGGGAAAGGAATCCAGCCTTGGGGTGCTGGACCAAGCGCAACCGCTGTTCTGGATCCCCTTCCCGAGGGCCAGAAGGCCCTCGCCGGGGATGACAAAAGAAAAAGAGTGGAGGCCCAGCCCTGGACTTGAACCAGGGATGCGAAGCACTTGCGGTGCAACGGGGTCGCCGCTCCCCCACCGGGCCATCGAGGAACAGACTACAGGACGATCACGGATGCGTGAAGCAATGCCACCAATCGAGGTAAAGCAAGCATGAAGACGCCGGAACCTGTGCTGCCCGCCTTCGATCACGTCGGCATGATCCGCGACCTGATCAGCGCGGCCACCCACGCAACGCTGGGCACGCTTGACGCGCAAGGCGCACCCTTCACCTCGCTGGTGGCGCTGGCGCGGGATGATGACCTCTGCCCGCTGATCATCACCTCGCATCTCTCCAGCCATACCGGCCATCTGGAGGCCGATCCGCACGTGTCGCTGCTGATCGCCAGCATCGGCAAGGGCGATCCGCTGGCGCATCCCCGCCTGACGCTGACAGGGCTGGCACAGGCGGCACGACCGGGCGAGGCGGAATACGAGCGGATCCGTCCGCTCTACATCGCCCAGAACCCCAAGGCGGCGCTTTATGTGCAGCTGCCGGGATTCTGGTTCTGGCGGATCAGCCCGGAGAAGGTGTTTCTCAATGGCGGCTTCGGCAAGGCGTGGAATGGGGCGTGGGCAGAGGTGGCGTCACTCAAATAAATCCAGTCGCAAGTTCATCGCGATATGGATGATGGCGCGGATGAAAACATGGCCGTCTTCCTCGCTGTAGAAAACATGATGGGATTGAAACCGGAACCGGCGGTAACGCGGGACAAGCTCGTCCGCTGCCGTGCCTATCAGCGGGAAATCAGCGATCAGGCCAAATGTGCGCTCGAAGCCCGCATGATAGGCCTCCGCCTGATACGCCCCGAAGGTCGCCTCCGTATGGGCATAGATTTCCAGCAGATCACGATCCGCACGCCGCGAAAGGCGAAATTCAGCCATGGCGATGTTTGGCAGCGTCGCGTGCCTGCTTCAGGATATCGCTCATGGTGTTGGGACTCACCTCGGAGCAATCCGCAGCAGTCAGGGTTGCCTGCAAGCGCCGCGCCTGTTCGTCGCGCGAAAGAGCCTGCCACGCCGCGATCTCAGCCTCCGATGGGGTTGCCGACGGCATGACGGCGGTGAGGAGTTCTGCTTCAGCCATGAGCGGAGAATAGCATGCAACACTGCCAGATTTCCACTGGTTTGATGCATGCTCTGCCTGGATCGTCATGGCCACCTGTTCTCAACCAAAGCAGTGCCAACCTCTTGACCTGCCAGGTCAAGCCCGCCTTTATCCCCCCATGCTCCTCACCTTCTTCACCCAGCTGCGCGAAGCCAAAGTCCCGGTCACGCTGAGGGAATATCTCACCCTCATGGAGGCGATGAAGCGCGACCTTGCCGAGCAATCAGTGGAGCAGTTCTACTTTCTCTCCCGTGCCACGCTGGTGAAGGACGAGCGCAACCTCGACAAGTTTGATCGCGTGTTCTCGACCGTGTTCAAGGGCCTTGGCGAAGGTGCAGGCCCCGACGGCGTGGCCGCCGCCGAGCTGCCGGAGGAATGGTTGCGCAAGCTGGCCGAAAAGCACCTTTCGCCGGAGGAACGCGCGCAGATCGAGGCGCTGGGCTGGCACAAGCTGTGGGAGACGCTGAAGCAGCGCCTGGCCGAGCAGAAGGGCCGTCACCAGGGCGGCAGCAAGTGGATCGGCACGGCGGGCACCTCGCCCTTCGGTGCCTATGGCTACAACCCCGAGGGCATCCGCATCGGGCAGGCAGATCTTGACCAAAAATCAAACCGCAATTTCCGCGCTGTGAAGGTGTGGGACAAGCGCGAGTTCAAGGATCTCGACGATGGCGTGGAGCTTGGCACGCGCAATATCAAGCTGGCGCTGCGCCGCCTGCGCAAATTCGCCCGCTCCGGCGCGCTGGACGAGCTTGATCTCGACGGCACGATCAAGGGCACGGCGCATCGCGGTTTTCTCGATATCCAGATGCGGGCGGAGCGCCGCAACGCCATCAAGGTGCTGCTGTTCTTCGACATCGGCGGCTCCATGGACTGGCATGTCGCGCAGGTGGAGGAGCTGTTCTCGGCGGCCAAGGCCGAGTTCAAGCACATGGATTATTTCTACTTCCACAATTGCCCCTATGAGCGGGTGTGGAAGGAAAACCGGCGGCGGCACGAGGCGGCGATATCGACGCAGGACGTGATCCGCACCTACGGGAGCGACTACCGCGTGATCTTCGTGGGCGATGCCTCGATGAGCCCTTACGAGATCAGCCACTCCGGCGGCTCGGTCGAGCACTGGAACGCGGAGAGCGGCGAGGCCTGGATGGGACGGATCACCGATCACTTCGCCCGCGCGGTATGGCTGAACCCGGTGCCGGAGCAGCACTGGGGCTACACGCATTCTCTGGTGATGTTGCGCAAGCTGATGGCGGGACGGATGTTCCCGCTCACGCTCGACGGGCTGGACGGCGCGATGCGGGCGCTGGTGCGGTGATCTTTCCCTCTCCCGCTTGCGGGAGAGGGTGGGCGAGCAAAGCGAGGCCGGGTGAGGGGAGGGTCGAAGGCCCTCATCCGTCGCTTCGCGCCACCTTCTCCCGCAAGCGGGAGAAGGAAAGGCACTCGTCCTTGACAATGTGAATATTATCCTATAATCGTTTTTACATCACCCGCCTCGCCGCGTGCACCGGCAGGGCGCACAAGGTTCGGGTGCTGACACCACCCGGATGGCCGGGGTCTCCGTCGGGGACCGTTCTGCGCCAACCACCCCTCCCTCCCCACTCCCCGCAGGACGCGACGGATGGCGGAGACCCCGGTTTCTCCACGGATGCGAACCTCCGGCGGCTTTCCGCGCGGGGGGGCAGATGTGTGGTGGGGACTTCCCCCGTGGGGGAAGGTGGCATGCGGAACGCATGACGGATGAGGGAGAACCACAGGCGTCAGGGATTCTCCCTCATCCGACCGGCTCCGCCGGCCACCTTCTCCCAAGGGAGAAGGGAAGTAGAACCGCGCCATCCACCCACCTCCTCATGCTGAGGAGCCCCACTTGGGGCGTCTCGAAGCACGCACGCGGGTTGGGCAGGGGTCAATGGGGCGGGTGAATTATGCAATTGAGATCATGTCCCCGTAATTCCCATTTCGGGCGAGAGCGACGAGCGCTCATTCAGAAAACCCGAGAGCGCAGAGCGCGTCACGCCCAGGGCTTCGGCTGCCCCGGTCACGGACAACGGAAGCGGGCCGATGATCTCGGTACGCACGAAGCCGCCGGGATGGGGCGGGTTCTTCAGGCGAAAATGAGGCGTTCCTGTCATTTAGATATGCTGCAATATTTTGAGAAGCGACACAACGTCATGGACGGGCTTGACCCGTCCATCCACGTCTTCGAGCGCCGCAAAACGTGGATGGCCGCGTCAAGCGCGGCCATGACGTGGCAATGTCTCCCCTCACTTCTTCTCCGGCGCGGGAGGCGCACCCACCCCCGGTGCCACAGCCTCCACCCGCTCCACCTTCGCCGCCTCCCGCAGCTTCAGCACGAAATCCTGCTGCGCCTTCTGCACCATGTAGCGCTTCAGCTGCTCCTTCACGCCATCAAACGGCGGTGGGGCCTTGTCGCGCTTGTCGTCCACCTTGATGATGTGGAAGCCGAACTGCGTTTTCACG
>JANNFV010000564.1:0-6426 GCA_031380285.1 Hyphomicrobiales bacterium
GCAGGTGTGTTGACCAGGATGTGTTGAGTACCCAGATCGCGCGGCATCCAGCGCCAGAACTCCATGTTGGCGATGATCTCAGCCTCTTCGGCGCTCTGGCCTTCGCCCAGCAGCACGCGGCGGGTCATGGGCGTGAAGGCACCGGTCACCGGCAAGCCGTTCTCGCGCTGCAGGCTGGCGACCTTCACCGAGACATTGCGGTCGTAGACAGCGGTCGGGTTGTAGCCGAGGCCAAGCCGCGCCCGGATGAGCGGCACGCGCGGATCGCGCATGCCGATGCGCAGAAGCGGACCCTCGGGAATGGGGTCCGCAGATGCGACCGGCTGTCGGCTGCCACGGGCCTCCTGCAGGGCCTTGCGCAAGGCCACGAACTCGGGATGCTGGGGGTTGAAACCCTGGAGCACAGCAGCGGGATCTGCAGCGTCCGAAACGGCAGCGAGAACGGCTCTGGCCGATGGCGGCTGCAGGCGGGGCGTGAGCAGCGGATGCACCTGCTGGGGGCGCGTCCGTCCTGTCGCGGCCTCACGCGCGTAGAGCAAAAGCGATTCCGTCAGCTGCGCTTCCGCCGCCGCAAGAGCGGGCCAATGCGGTTCGCTGCCCGCCAGAAACGCCGCAACGCTGCGATAGCGGGCGGGGTCAAGTCCCTCCTCATCCGCAGCGGCCAGACGCGACCGGATCGCGCGGGCCTTGTCATTCCACTGGCCATTGTCCATCCACAGCGGTGCAAAATTCCGCGCCTCGTAGAAGGCCAGGGCCTCGGCAGCCTCGCCATCGGTGATGCGTGTGCCTGCCTTCAGGCGCTGGATGGCCGTCTGGAGAGCTTCGGCGGGGATAGACCCGATGGTGCGCGCCTCAGGAGGAGCGGGCGCGGGCGCAACCGGAGCGGGAGGCGCAAGACCTGTGTGACCAGCAATGCCTGCGAGTTCCGCTGGCGCAATCACGATCTCGGCGGCTGGAGCTGTCGGCAATGGCACCGCAACGGCGATGGGCGGAGCGCTTGGCGCAGGAGGAGCCACGCCTTCCAGATCACGGGGTGAAAGGCTGACGATTGCAGGCGCTTCTTCGGGCAAGGTCAGATCAAGCCGCAAGGCGGATCGCGTATCAGCCTCTTCGGCGACAGGCGCTGGCAGTGCGAGGCCGGCCAGTTCCGTCGCTGGAATCACCACGGTGTCCGGTGTCGGCTCGGGCAACGGAATGCTGAAGGTCAGCCCGATGTCGCCAAGGGACGTGATCGGCTGCTGCTCTTCCGGGAGGGGAACAATCACCTGGATTGTCGTGTCAGCAGGCCGATCCTGGGCCGTAAGGGGCGACACCAGCAAACCAAGCGCGAGTGCTGCCAGGCTCCCAAACCGCTGATATGACGGCATATGCTTCATTTCCCGGTTTGAAGCCCGAACGGAGCGGTCTGCATAGGCATTTTTCAAGCGATTGAAAAGGCTTGCTGCGACTTCAGGTTGCGCCAGAACGAGAAAAACCGGATCAGGCGACGCCGAGCCTGAGCAAATCCTGGATATGAACCAGGCCCACGGGCCTGCCACCCGCATCAACCACCACCAGCATGGTGATCTTGCGGCTGTTCAGCACCTCCAGCGCTTCCTGAGCCAGGGCCGATTCGCCGATCGTGCGGGGAGAGGCCGTCATGATGCTCTCGACGCGGCGCGAGGGCAGGTCGGGGCTCATATGGCGGCGCAGGTCGCCATCGGTGACGATGCCAGCCAGCGTGCCATCCGCCGCTTGCACGACGAGCGCGCCGAATCCCCGAGCGGTCATGATGGGGATGGCCTCGGCCAGCGTTTGTCCCATTGGCACCAACGGAAGTTCTGCGCGGGGATGCATGATGCTCCGCACATAGGTCAGTTGCGCACCCAGCTTGCCGCCGGGATGATAAACGCGGAAATCATCCGCCGAAAAGCCGCGCCCTTCCAGCAAGGCCACCGCAAGGGCATCGCCCAGCACGATCTGCATGGTGGTTGATGTGGTGGGAGCCAGGCCATTGGGGCAGGCCTCCTGCGCCTTGGGCAGGACGAGCGGAATGTCGGCCTGCCGACCCAGCGCACTGTCGGCACCCGAGGTGATGGCAATCAGCGTGACCTTGAAGCGCCGCGAATAGGCGATGATATCTGCCAGTTCCTTGGCTTCGCCCGACCAGGACAGCGCGATGATCACGTCATCCTGTCCGACCATGCCGAGATCGCCATGGCTGGCTTCGGCGGGGTGCACGAAATAGGCCGGTGTTCCGGTGGAGGCGAAGGTCGCGGCGATCTTTCGCGCGACGTGGCCCGACTTGCCCATGCCGGTGACGATGACGCGGCCCTTCGCAGCCGCCAGCACCGCAACCGCTTCGGCGAAGCGTGCGCCAAGGCCGTCGGGCACACCAGACGCACCCATGGCTGCGCCGAGTGCTTCCAGGCCGCGCCTTTCGGTGTCGATGGTGCGCAGCGCCGTGGCGATGGATGTGGTTTCGCTCATGGGCCCGGCGCTATCACGCGGCAGCACGGCCTGCCAAGGCCCTGAGATCGAAGCTGCCATCCGCTGCCTGCTCCGGCGAGAGCGGAATGCCGCCACCGATCAGCCGCCGCGCAACCATGTGATCGGCTGGCTTGTTGGCCGATTCGACCAGCCTGAGCGTCTCACCCTCGAAGCCGAAGACCGAGAATGCACCGCTTTCCGGATCGCCTCGCACGACATGGCGGGTGATGGCGGGCGCAACGCCTGCGATCTGCAATTTGAGATCGGCCTGGTCGCTCCAGAACCACGGGATGGCGCGATAAGCCTCCGCCTTGCCCATGATGGTGCGAGCCGCGCATTTCGCTTGATCAACAGCGTTTTGCACCGATTCGAGGCGCAGCCTTTGCCCAAAGAACGGATTGGGATGGCTGTTGTTGTCGCCCACGGCCAGCACGTGGGGGTCGCTGGTGACGAGGTGCTCATTGACGATGATGCCATTGCCTAGCGCCAGACCGGCCTCTGCCGCCAGGCTGTCCTCCGCCAGCACGCCGATGCCAGTAACCACCATATCAGCGGCGAGACGCTGCCCCTGGGTCGTCTCGACCGCTGTCACGCGCCCTGCCGCGCCATGCAATGCGGCCACGCCGGTGCCAAGCAGCAGTATGACGCCAAGCGCCCTGTGCCGCTGCTGGAAAGCGTTCGACATCGGCGCGGAAATCGCCCGCATCATGACCCGCGGCTGCGCTTCCAGCACAGTCACCTCGGTGCCAAGCGCGGCGGCAACCGCCGCGAATTCAAGGCCGATGAAGCCCGCGCCGATGACGATGATCCGGGGCGCGGCACCGATGGCAGCCTTCAGCCGTTCGGCATCGGCGAGATCGCGCAGGTTGTGCACTCCGGCAAGGTCTGCGCCCGGCACCGGCAACTCCCGTGCCCTGGCCCCCGTCGCGAGCACCAGATGATCATACGCCAGCGATGAACCCGATTGCAGCCTCACGCGGCGAGCAGCGCGGTCGATGGCCGATACGGTTTCGCCCAGGCCCAGGTCGATGCGGTTGTCGCGATAGAACCCCTCGCCGCGCAGCACGATGCTGTCCTTCGTGGCGTCCCCCTTGAGAAACGCCTTGGAGAGCGGCGGGCGCTGATAGGGCAGGGTGGTGCCAGCATCGAGCAGGCGAATGGCTCCATCGAACCCTTCGTCCCGCAGCGATGCGGCGGTCTGCACGCCCGCATGTCCTGCGCCGATGATGACGATCTGTCGCTTCATGCGCAGGAGTTGAGCACGCAGGATCGGCGTGTCAACCGGGGGCGCTCAGCCGTTGTGCCGCTTCAGCACCTCTGCGGTGACAGCCTCCGGCGTGATGCCGAAATGCTTGTAGAGTTCCTTGTAGGGCGCGGAGGCCCCGAAGCTCGACATGCCGATGAAGCCGCCATCGCTGCCCACCACCGCATCCCAGCCGAAGCGCACGCCCGCTTCCACCGCAATCTTGATCCGCGCCTTGCCGATGACGGCGGCCTTGACGTCTTCGGGTTGCTGCAGGAACAGCTCGAGCGCAGGCACCGACACGACACGCGCCGAAACACCCTTTTCCGCGAGTTGCGCACGCGCCGCCATTGCGATCTCGACCTCGGAGCCAGACGCAAACAGCGTGGCGACGGCGGGGCCACTGGTCCCGCCCGCAAGTTCATAGGCACCCGTCGCGAGCTTGTTGGCAGTGCTGTTGGCGAGGCGTTGCTGCGCCAGGTTCTGTCGCGTCAACACCAGGATCGTGGGGCCATCCGTTCGTGACAGCGCCAGTTCCCATGCTTCCGATGTCTCGACCGCGTCGCAGGGGCGGAAGATGCGCATGTTCGGCATGGCCCTGAGGCTGGCGAGATGCTCGACCGGCTGGTGCGTCGGCCCGTCTTCGCCAAGGCCGATGGAATCATGCGTCATCACATAGACCACGCCTGTCCCCATCAGTGCGGAGAGGCGGATGGCGGGGCGGCAATAATCCGTGAACACGAAGAACGTGCCACCCGCGGGCACCAGGCCGCCATGCAGCGCGATGCCGTTCATCGCCGCCGCCATGCCATGCTCGCGAATGCCGTAATGCACATAGCGGCCCTTGAAGGACTTCGGCGTGATCGACTCGAAGCCCTTCGCCTTGGTGTTGTTGGAGGGCGTCAGATCTGCCGATCCCGACAGCAATTCCGGCACAGCGGCAAAGGCCACGTCGAGCGCCATTTCGGAAGCCTTGCGGGTCGCCACACTCACCGGCGCGGCCACCAACTCGCGGCGCTGCCGGGCGAAGGCCTTGAGCATGCCAGCCGGGCGCTCGCCCATCATGCGCCGCGTGAACTCGGCCTGTTTGCGCGCCGAAAGCGTAGCGAAGCCCGCTTTCCAGGCTACATGGGCCGCGGCGGACCGCTTGCCCGCCGCACGCCACAGCTTCAACGCCTCGGCGGACACGTCGAAGGGTGTGGGTGATAGGTTGAGCGCCACCTTGGTGGCGGCGGCTTCTTCCGCGCCCAGCGGCTCACCATGGGTCTTGTGCGATCCCGCCTTCTTGGGTGCGCCCCAGCCGATCACCGTCTTGCAGGCGATCAGTGTCGGCTTGCTGGAGGTTTGCGCCCGGCGGATGGCTGCGTCGATCTCCGCCTCGCTGTGTCCGTCCACCTTGATGGTCTGCCAGCCGCAGGCCTGGAAGCGCTTCATTTGATCGACCGAGTCCGAGATCGACAGGGCACCGTCGATGGAGATGCCGTTGTCGTCCCACATCACGATCAGCTTCGCGAGCTTGAGATGCCCGGCCAAAGCGATGGCTTCCTGGCTGATGCCCTCCATCAGGTCGCCATCCGAGGCGATGACATAGGTGAAGTGATCCACCGCCTTGCGGCCGAATTCCGACGCCAGCTTCCGCTCCGCCATGGCGAAACCGACAGCCGTGGCAATGCCCTGTCCGAGAGGCCCTGTCGTGGTCTCGACGCCGGGCGTATGGCCCACTTCCGGATGGCCCGCCGTGTTGGAGCCCATCTGGCGGAAGCGCTTGAGCTGGTCGAGCGAAACGCCGTCCACGCCATAGAGATGCAGCAGGCCGTAGATCAGCATCGAGGCATGGCCAGCGGACAGGATGAACCGGTCCCGGTCCATCCATTTGGGCGACGCAGCATCGAATTTCAGGTGCTTCGACCACAGCACGGTGGCCACATCGGCAAGGCCCATCGGCGCACCGGGATGGCCCGATTTCGCCTGTTCGACGCCATCGATGGCAAGGCCGCGCAAGGCATTCGCCATGAGCTGGTGGGTGGAGGAATTGGTCATGGCGTGAATGCTCGCAAAAATGGAAGGCAGGGCTCAGTCGGCCATACGCGTGCCGACCATGTTCCGCAATTGCGCGAGATCGGTTGCAAACAGGCGAATGCCCTCCGCCAGCTTTTCGGTCGCCATGGCGTCGTCATTGTGGGCATAGCGGAACGTGGCTTGCGTGAGGGGAGCGGGCGGCTTCTGCCTCTTGAACGCCTTGGCATCGAGTGCGCGCGTCAGCTTGCCGTCTTCCTTCGCGAGTTGCTCGAGCAGGGCCGGGCCGATCGTCAGCTTGTCGCAACCCGCAAGAGCCGCAATCTCGTCGGTGTTTCGGAACGACGCCCCCATCACCACCGTCTTGTAGCCATGCGTCTTGTAATAGGCATAGATGCGCTTGACCGAAACGACACCGGGGTCGGTTTCCGCGGTGTAGGTCTGCCCGGTCGCCTTGACGTGCCAATCAAGGATACGGCCGACGAAGGGCGAAATCAGGAAAACGCCCGCCTCAGCACAGGCCACGGCCTGGGCCATGGAAAACAGCAGGGTGAGATTGCAGGTGATGCCCTGCTTTTCCAGTTGCTCGGCCGCCCGGATGCCCTCCCAGGTCGCAGCCAGCTTGATCAGCACGCGCCGGCGATCCACGCCGCGCCGCTCATATTCCCTGATGATGGCGCGAGCCTTGGCCAGCGATG
>JANNFV010000602.1:0-2706 GCA_031380285.1 Hyphomicrobiales bacterium
CCGGTGAGGGTGGCATCGAAGTTCTCGATGGGGGCACAACAGGCAAGGTCAAGGGCCTTTCCCTTGGCGACGCCCTCTTTGTCGGGGATATCGAGGAGAACAACGTCGCCGAGTTCTTTCATGGCGATGGAGCGAGCGCACTCGCCGCCGATATTGCCTGCACCGATGACGCTGATCTTGGCACGACGCATGAACGGGTTCCTTTTGGGGGAAGAGGATGACTGGAGAGACAGGAGCGGATGGTAGAAGGGGGGAGGGGGGGGGAGGAACAGGAAGTGGCAGAGTGGCAAGGTGGCAAAGTGGCAGAGTGAGAAGGCGCGGGATCGGGAGTCGGGGGGCGGACGAAGCACCCTGATTCGGGTAAGGTGCGCAAGTGCGCAGGTTGCGCGCGCGCGCCAGTTGCGCAACTTGTTCTGGGCTGGCGAGAAGGATTCTGGTTTGGCGAGAATTTGGGCGGGAAGACCCGTGTTCGCCTCACGCACACAAACTCTGAGCATCTGACTGGCGGGTAGGGAATCGGGAGTAGAGGACGGCCGGAATCGGCTGGAGAAATGGGGCGGAAACGGGTGCGCCATTAGATGATCACATTTGGGCTTCTGCGCGCGCGCCGGGTGATCATCTAATGGGAACGGGGCCGGTGGGGCGGGAGGGGGCGATGTGGCGGCGCGGCCGGGGACGCGAGAGTCGCTTGGGGCGGCGGTTGCGGCACCCGGGGCGGTGGGGAGGCGGGATGGGTGGTGAATGGGCATCTCTATAGAGGGGCGGAAATACGCCTTTTTGCGCCGAAAGCGGAGCGCGGGGGGGTGCTGGAATGGGGTTAAGTGGTTGGTGGGCAGGGGCTTAAGAGAATTTGGAAAAAGTAGCAGGGGAGGGGGTTTTGGGGTGCGCGGATTGCGCAAAACGCGGAGCGCGGGTGGGAAGGTGCTTTGGCGCGATGGAAACGGGCTGGTGGAGTGTTGTGGCGGCCTGTATGGGGAGCCCGCTGACGCTCTTGGAAGTCAATCGGACGTACAATTATGACAGCAAGATCACCTCCGGCCCGCTGCCTTTGCCGACCCAACCACCCAGCTCTCGGGATACGACGTGACGTACGCGATGGACAACTTGAACCGGCTCTCCGCTTCAGACCGAGAGCAGCGGTGCTTCAAGTTTCCGCAATGCCGCCTCGCCGACCGGGCTTTCCATGTCGCTACTGACCCGCCCGGCGATAAACATCTCTACGGACCAATGTAACCTATGCTGCAAGATCGCAATACACAACTATATCATTGTATCTGTGCCGTTATAATCAATGCTATGGTCGGTGCCGTAACCGGGGGTGCCTGTGGGATTCTTCTGACCGGAGGCTGGCTTGAGATTTCAGCATTCATGGGGACTTGTGTTGGCTTGGTCACCTCGCCAATAGCATGCTTCATGATAATGCGATCAAGGACCTTACTAACGTTCGTTCCCGCTTTCGTGATAGCTTGCATAACTTTAACGGTCGGAGCGCACTCGGGTTCGCTGGCATTGGCCGCGTCGATTGTCTTGGTCGGCTATATCCTTGGTATGTTATTGGGTTCCCAGCTTGTATCTATTACTAGTTCTCCTGATCCAGATTCTTGTAGCAGATGTGGATACAAGGTTGAATCAGCAAGAATTTCTACCTGTCCGGAATGTGGCCAGAAGCTCGACGCAACCAATCGGCCAGTTTATCCTCGCACACGCGTAGCAGTCGTTTGGACTCGAACAGGATCTCTTCTCTGTGTCGCATTGTTCGCCGTCCTCGCGTTTGGGGTCATGTTTCCTTACTTCAAGGCGGCCAGCCGACCGAGTGATCCAGTGGTGGCATTGCTGGACGATTTGAATCAGAGCGATATGCAACTACAATGGATTGCCAAGGAGCGGCTTCGA
Source organism: Hyphomicrobiales bacterium (assembly GCA_031380285.1). Lineage (GTDB taxonomy): Bacteria > Pseudomonadota > Alphaproteobacteria > Rhizobiales > Beijerinckiaceae > JADCCX01. Next base: position 1,894 of record JANNFV010000602.1, read on the forward strand.
CAATGCGATTCCGTAGTATGGCAAGCGGCGATCACCGATTCACGTGCGAGGGTCCGTGCTGCAGCGGCGCATACGCTTGGCCAGGTATCAGGCGTGGATGCGGCGAGTCTTCTGGAATCAGCCCTTAGCGACTCCGACGAGCACGTTCGAATGTTCGCGATCATGTCACTCGACCGTGTGGATCACGATCGACTTCTGGGTCACTATGACTCACTGTCCCGGGACAAGAGTGCTATCGTACGGCTGCAACTAGGCTCGGTGAAAACTCCAAAATAAACTCCTTGCCATCTGCCCGCAAGGCCCCGACGACGGCGTTCACACGCTCTGCGGCTGGCCGCTCGGGCCCAAAATCGTCGAGGCGGAGCAATCGTCGAGGCGGAGCGTGTTTTTTTAAGAGCGTCAACCTGGAGCGTCAGCTCGCCGACCTTGGCAAGCAGCTCCTTGCGTTCAGCATCATGGCGTGCCTCGACATCGCGCGGCACGGCGCGGAGACCTTCCCTGCCACCCTCAATGAAGCGTTCGATCCACCCATCGACCTCGGCGACAGTGAGATTGAACTGTTGGGCAACCTCGGGAGCGGTGGTGCGGCCCTTGATGATGTCGAGGACGACGCCAGACTTGCGGCCTGCGGTCCAGTGTTGGATCTCGTCAGCGGGTGCGGCGGCGGGGACAGACTTGTCGGAACGGTCGTTCGATGCCATGCGGAGCGTCCTTGGAAGGGGTGCCAAGTCCCATTATCGCGCGCCCAGGTGGCGCGGGGGACGCTCCATGGGAACGGATAGCAATCGGAGTTGTCCAGTAAGGAGGGGGGGG
>JANNFV010000603.1:0-4853 GCA_031380285.1 Hyphomicrobiales bacterium
CGAGCGCCGAGGTCGCCTCGTCCAGCAGCAGGATCGCCGGATCGCGCACGATGGCGCGGGCGATGGCAAGGCGCTGGCGCTGGCCGCCTGATACGGTGCTGCCGCGCTCGCCGACGACGGTCTGGTAACCCTCCGGGAGGCCCTCGATGAACTTGTGGATTTCAGCCGCCTTGCAGGCCGCGATGCATTGTTCATCCGTGGCATTCTGGTTGCCGAGACGGATGTTGTCCATCATCGACATGTTGAACAGCAGGTTGTCCTGGAAAACGACCGCCATCTGTGCGCGCAGGCTGTCGCGCTTGAGGTCGTTGACGTCGTGGCCGTCGAGACGCACGGCACCCTTGTTCACGTCGTAGAGCTTGAGCAGGATGTTGATGATCGTGCTCTTGCCCGCGCCGGAGCGACCGACAATGGCAACGCGCTTGCCGGCTTCAACCCTCAGGCTCAGCCTGTCGAGGTGGTTCTGCTTGCCGTCGTAGCTGAAGATGACCTTGTCGAAGACAATGTCCTTCTGGAAGGGCGGGAGGTCATGGGCCTCGTCCTTGTCCTTCGAGCGGATCGGTTCGTGCAGGAAGCTGTTGATGTTCTTGGCCGAGCCTGATGCCTGGATCAGGACCGGGATGAACATGGTGATGTGGCCGACATTATAGGACAATTCCCAGAACAGCGTCTCGAAGGCGACGAAGGTGCCAAGCTGCAACTGATCGTTCCACACGAGGTAGGCACCCAATGCCAGAACCAGCAGGTGCAGGGCCAGAACCGAGATCGTGATGGAGCGCTCGACGAGACCGTTGATCCACAGCATCCGGAACATGGACCCGCGGATGCTCAGGTTGCGCTCGTTGTACCAGCCGGTCGTCTTTTTCTGCAGACCAAAGGCTTTCACCACGCCGATGGAGGTGACGACCTCCTGCGCGACACCCAGGGCGTGGCCCTCGTTCCGCTTCAACTGGTAGCTCGCGTCAACGGCCTTGGGGGCCAGGATGCGGGGGCCAATGATCGCGATGGGAAAGAGCAGCAGAGCCACCATGGCGAGTTGCCAGTTCAGGAAGAACATCATGGCGATGCCGGCAATGAGCTCGAACAGCGGCAGCACGCCCCATTGCATGCCGTGGTTGATGGTCTCCTCGAGATGCGCGACGTCGCCAGAGAAGTGCTGCAGAACCGTGCCGGTCTTGTGCTTGTGATAATAGTCGACAGGCAACTGCTGCGAATGATCGAAGATCTTGGTGCGGATGTCACGGATCATGGCCGAGCCAGTGTCGGCGTTCAGCCATTCGAACCAAACCATCACGCAGGACGAGACGACGCCAAGGCCGAACATGGTGGACAGGATGATGACCAGCATGCGCGGATCATCCGCGTTGATGGCGTCATCGATCAGGAACTTGAGCAGGAGCGGAAAGGACGTGTTGTAAATGGTCTCGACGATGATCGCGACCAGGATCAGGGAGAGGCCCTTCCTGTGGGCGGGCACAAACGGCGTGAGGAATTCAGCCATGATCTTGAGCGCATTGCGCGTCTGATTGGCGCTGACGACATGGGGAGAAATTTCCTCCTCATCATCATCTTCTTCTTCCTCATCATCCTCGTCGTCCTCCTCTTCCGGCTTCTTTGCAACGGCCTTGACAGGCTTTTTCTTTGCCTGTTCTGCGGCGGCTTTCAACCGTGCGGTCTCATCTTCCGGCTTTGCAGTGTCAGCGCCGGGCTCTGGCGTCTTGGGCGTCTTTGCCATCGTTTTTTCCTGCGAGCCGACCGGAGACGACCTTGTTACTTTTCCGGAGTTCACTCCGGATTTCAGCCCTGTTTACCGTCTGTTAACATCAAAGAACAGTGCTTTTCCGTTGTTCCTCTGCGCGGTCCACCAACATGCTTAAGGTGAGGGAGTGTTGACAAACTGGGCAGATGCTCGACGGGAGGGATTTTGGTTCAGGGCAAAGGCGTTGTCGCGAACGAAACCGTCCAGTTTGGCAACACTCCCTAGGCCGCGTCAGCCTCGTCCGCGCCGCGCATGCATCGGCAAAACCTGATGCGCGATCCAGTTGCGCAGTTCCGTCACCCGCTTGCGCTCGTCCAGAACTTCCGCGTCCAGGCCAAGACGCCACGCAATGTCGCGGCGTATCGGCTCCTGGTCGAGCGTGACCAGATCCCGGGCATAGTCTGCTCCGGCTTCCGCCGTCCGGAAAAAGCCTTCCTTGGTCATGTCGCCAGCCAGTCGTGCGATGATCGAGGCGGTTTCGGTCAGTGAAAATTCCGGATGGTATTGCACGCCCCAGAAGGTGCCACCCTCGTGGCGGATCTCCGCAGCCTGGACCGGGGACAGGGCATTGGATGCCAGCACGATCATATCCGCTGAGGGCGCCGTGATGATATCGAGATGGATCGCCGGTGCGTCGAATGCGGCGGGGCGTCCCGCCAGCAGCGGATGGGCGCGGCCAGCGGCGGTTGGCGCGATGTTGCGGGCGAAGCCAAACTCGCGACCCAGCGGGTTCCTGGCGACATCGCCGCCAGCTGCCACGCAGGCCATCTGCACGCCCCAGCACGAACCGAAGAAGGCTGTCTTGCTGCGGAAGATTTCGCGGGCCAGGCTGATCTGCCGCTCGACAGCGGCTTCCCGATTCCACAGGTGCAGGGATGATCCGGTCAGCGCGATGCCGTCATAATCCGCAAGGGCTGCCCCTTGCGGCAGGTTGGCTCCGTGATCGGCAGGATAGCAGACGTCGAACAGGCTGCCGGTGGGAGCGATTGTCAGCAGTGTGTCGCCATAGGCGTTGCCGGGCGACTTGCCGAAATCGCGCAGGTGCACGGCGCGCCTCTCGACAGGATTGCCATCGACAACCAGAAATCTCAAACCGCTCAAAGGTCTTCTCTCCAGGCCGTGATGATGGGAATCATGAACGGAATGCGCTTCCAAAGCTGCACACCCTGTAGCATGGAGAAACCTGTGTTGCGAAGGCTCGCGGCACCCGGGATCATCACCTTGCCAACACCCGCTGCCCGCACGTTTCGCCTGATCACCGGCAACGCCTATCTCATGCTGCTCGCGGCGATGCTGTTCTGGTCGATGAACACTGTGGCGGCACGGCTGGCCGTCGGCGAGATTTCACCGATGTTGCTGGTGCTGTTGCGCTGGATCCTGGCCTGCGGCGTGCTGCTTGTCATTGCCCGGGATGCGCTGCGGGCGGATTGGCCCGTGCTGAAGACACGTTTGCCCTATGTGTTCGCCATGGGGGCACTGGGCTACACGGCCTTCAACGCGCTGTTCTATGCGGCGGGCCATCACACCACCGCGGTCAACATGGGCATCCTGCAGGGATCAATGCCGATCCTGGTGATGGTGACCGGCGTGCTTGTCCTGCGCGAGCCGGCCAATGCCCGCCAATGGCTCGGCACCGGCCTCACGCTTGTCGGCATTGCGCTGGTGGCGAGCGGTGGCGATCTCGCGCGGCTCAAGGATTTCCGCTTCAACATCGGCGATGTCTGGATGCTCATGGCGTGCCTGCTCTATGCGGGCTACACGGTGGGCCTGCGCAAACGGCCTGCGGCATCCGGCCTCGGCTTCTTCGCGGCCATGGCAGCAGCGGCGGCGCTGACCTCGATCCCGCTTGCGGCTGCGGAAATCGCCAATGGCGCGATGATCTGGCCGGGCCTGAAGGGCTGGCTGCTCGTGCTGTTCATCGGCCTTGGCCCGTCACTGCTGGCGCAACTCACCTTCATGCGCGGTGTCGAGCTGATCGGTGCCGTGCGCTCCGGCGTCTTCATCAATCTCGTGCCGGTCATCGGGCCGATCTTCGCGGTGCTGATCCTGGGCGAGACCTTCGGCTGGCATCACGGGCTGGCGCTGCTGCTGGTGCTGGGCGGCATCGCCATCGCGGAGCGCGGCAGACAGCGCTGAGGTGCTATCGCACCAATAATCTAGCGTGCCTGGCTATGGTATTCCGGGTTCGGACGCATGTCGGTGGCTGAGGCCATGCGGTTCGACATGTTGTAAAAACTCGCGACCGCCGCGATGTCCCAGATGTCGCGCTCGCTGAATCCGGCATGCCGAAGCACGTCGCGGTCATCCTCCTCGATGGCGGAGGACGCGTTGGTGATCAGCACTGCGAAGTCGAGCATGGCGCGCTCCCTCAGGCTCAACGGCGCGGCGCGGTAGTTCATCACCAGCATTTCACCCAGTTCCGGCTTGCCCGAGAGCTGGCGCACGGCGGCACCATGGGCGGTGAGGCAATAGAAGCACTTGTTCTCGGAGGAGACCACGACGGCGATCATTTCGCGCTCAAGCTTGGAGAGGCCCGATGGGGCCAGCATCAGATCATTGTAGAAGGCCGCGAAGGCTTCGAGCTTGGCGGTGTCATGCGCATAGGCCCTCAGCACGTTCGGCACATAGCCGATCTTGTCCCGGCATTTCTGGAAATAGGCCTGCATCGCAGGGGACAGCTCCGCCTCAGGGAGATCAAGAGCCATCACTCTTTCGGTGGTTTTTTTGGTTTTCTGAGGCTTGGTCGTCATAACTTTCTCTCCCGAGGATCTCATTGTGTCACTTGCCAGTGATTTTTTCACATTCCGGTCGTTTTGGGGTGGGATCGGATGATCCGGACTGTTAGACGATAGTTGCAGCTTTTCGGGGGTATGTCATGCCAGCGTCCAGAACCGGAACAGCGGGCTTTGCCTCGCTCCTCTACGATCAGGTGGCTGCGGAAGATGTGGCGCGGCTGACGCAGGACAGCCGGGAGGCGCTGGCCGCACGGGCACTGGAAAAACTGCAGCAGCGATCCGGTCCCACAAGTGTCGATCTTTCCGACGGCGCCGCCTTCGGGCTGGCCGATACGCTTGTGCTGGAAGCCATCAACGAT
>JANNFV010000611.1:0-4306 GCA_031380285.1 Hyphomicrobiales bacterium
CGAAGCGACCAGCGTTGCGATAACGAAACTCGGCGCGCGGAGCATGATATTTTCCGCTGCGACCTCGGCTTCCAGGGCCTGTTGCACCAATTGCTGCGCGGCATGGCCGGTATCCGACGCCACGACGACGACATGACGTGCAGCTCTGAAACCGGAGCGATTGTTCAAGGTCCGAAGCTTCGGATGATTCTTCAGGAAGTGTCCATGCGACTGCCTCGCTTCATTCTGGCGCTCCCGCTCTTGGGATGCCTGCCTGCCGTGGCACAGGCGGCGGAACCGACGACGGTCGAATACGCCCTGAGCGTGGCCGGACTGCCCATCGGCTCCGCCACCATGGTGCTGACGCCCAACGGTTCCACCACCTCCGTTGCCATCGCGGGCAAGGCAGGTGGTCCGTTCAATCTCGGCCGCCTGAATGCCACCGCCACGGTCGCCGCAGGCAATGTCTCGGCGCAGAGTGTCTCGGGTTCCGGCAAGGACACTTCCACCGCAAGCCTGCTGTCGAAGGGCGCACCTGGGGATAGCAGCTTCACCTATGATGGCACCAGCCGTCGTGGCCCGGGCCGCATTGCCATGACCGTCGCAGGCAATCGCGTCTCGGCGCTCGACGTCAGCATTCCGGACAGCACCGAGGCAGTGCGTGTCCCGGTCACCGACGCCCACAAGGCGGGAATCGTCGATCCCCTGTCCGTGCTTGGCCAGATCATCGTTCCCGGCGGCACGTTGCAGCCCGGTGGGCTGTGCGGAAAGTCGCACGCTGTGTTCACGGGACAGGCGCGTCTGTCGGTGGTGGGCACGGCGACTGAAAGCCGGTCCGCGCAGGGGCTGCCGCCGGGCTATGCCGCCATCACCTGCAAGGTCACGGTCACGCCGGTGGCGGGTCACCGCACGGACAAGGGCAACGGCGCGAAAGCCAGCACCGCGGTGCTGGTCTTCGCCCGCTCGGCGGACGCGCAGCGAACGGTGTTGTGGAGCCTGTCGGTGCCAGGCACATTCGGCACCTTCGCCTTGACGGCCCAGTCGATCAGGTAGGCTCCGGTCACCGGAAGAAGATGAGCGTGGTCAGCACGAAGGTCGGGATCAGTACCGCGCCGGACCACAGCATGTAGCCGAAGAAAGACGGCATCTTCACGCCCGCATCCTTGGCGATGGCATAGACCATGAAGTTGGGCGCGTTGCCGATATAGCTGTTGGCGCCCATATAGACCGCACCGGACGAGATGGCGGTGAGCGTCAATGCACCGGCATTCATCAGCTTCTGCGGATCGCCTCCGGCCAGCTCGAAGAACACCAGGTAGGTCGGCGCATTGTCGAGGAACGACGACAATGCGCCCGTGAGCCAGAAATAAGCCGCGTTGTTGGCCGAGCCATCCGCATTGCTGACCAGCGCGACCAGCGGCGCGAAAGCCCCTGACTTCCCTGCTTTCAGCATGGCGAGCACCGGCAGCATGCAGATGAAGATACCAGCGAACAGCTTGGCGACCTCCTTGATCGGGCCCCAGGAGAAGCCGTTGGCCTCACGCCAGGCCTGCGGAGTGAGTTTGAGCGAAATGAGGCCCACGCCGAGGAAGATGGCGTCCCTGAGCAGATTGGCGACTTCAAGTTCGGTCGTTCCGACCTTGAAGCTGCCGAGATTGACCGACGCGCTCATCAGGATGGCCGCGATGATCACGCCGATCAGGACGAAATTGACACCGCCGAAGACGCGGATGTTCGAATCCGGTGTGGGATCGGCAACCGGCGCGACGATGCCTTCCTTGCGGTAGAAATAGGTGTCGAGCAGGAAGAACACCGCGATGACGATGCCGAACACGAACAGCGTTTCATGCAGCAGCCACTTCGTCGTCCAGAAGAAATCCACGCCCCGCAGGAAGCCGAGGAACAGTGGCGGATCGCCCAGGGGGGTCAAGGCTCCGCCGATGTTCGAGACGATGAAGATGAAGAAGATGAAGACATGCACATTCATCTGCCGGTTGTCATTGGCGCGCAGCATCGGTCGGATCATCACCATCGAGGCACCCGTCGTGCCGATGAAGGAGGCGAGCACCGCACCGATGGTCAGCAGCAGCGTGTTCATGGCCGGGCTGCCATGGATATTGCCGCGGATGTAGATGCCACCGGCGACCGTGAACAACACGAAGATCAGCAGGATGAAGGGGACGTATTCGAGCAGGATCGTGTGCGCCAGCGCGTCCAGTGCCGGAATGACACCCGCCATCATGGCGAGCGGCACAATGGTCAGCGCCGCCCAGAAGGCCGCGATCTTGCCCTGGTGGTGCTCCCAGACATGGGCGTTCGCCAGCGGGAAGATGGCGATGGAGAGCAGCATGCCGACGAAGGGAATGGCCCACAGGCCGGAGAGTTTCGCACCCTCGATGCCCGCTGCAAACGCGGGAGACAGGGACAGAGGCACCAACACGGCTGATACGACGGCGAATTTCAGGACTTTCTGGAACACTGGAACAGACCCCCGGCGATCAACGCACTGACAAACGGCTCTTAGAGGCCGATGGATTGCCGGGCAAGCCCGGGCGGCCTGCGCGTTAACTCTTTGGACGGAATCATGCTCCTGTCGACCGTATCGTTCTTGCAAAAAAACCAATGAAAGCGTTTAAGTGCCCCCGCGTCGGAACCAGTAAGGCAAAGCCATGCGTACCCTGTCCCTCCTGGCGATTGCCGCTTTTGGTGCCCTTCTGTCACCTGCAGCAGCGCAGGACGTGCGCATCGGTGACATCCGTGCCCATTTCTATCTTGAAACGTCGGGCAAGCTTTCGGATGACGTGCTGGCGCAGCGCAATCCCAAGCTTGTGAATTTGCCGCGTGGCGAAGGCGTTTTCAGCGAACCCGTGAACACGGTGGTCTTCAACGTGACGCTGCTGGGCGCGAAGAACACCCAGCCCAAGCACGCGACGGCTCTGGTCAATATCACCACCACCAACCGCACCGGCCAGCGCCGGACCGAGACGCGCCCGCTGCTGGGCTTCGTCTTCGGCGAGGATGGCCGGGTCAACCGCCCCATCGTGCTCGAGAACATCACCTGCTCCAAGGTCGAGATCGAGGTGAAGGCGCGGGCAACCGTGAAAAAGGCCAATCTCGATTTCGAGTGCAATGACCCCAAGACCGCCGATGCGGGCGAGCAGGTCAAGGCCACTCCGAAGCGCTGAGCGCCCGGAACATCCCACAATCCATCGCTGGCGACAGCCTCCTTAACCTTGCATTCATCGTGCAGGGCGGACACTGTTGCGCGAAGCAGGGGGGTGCACGCAGGTTTGCGCGGCTCCCGTCAACGGGGTTCGCCGATGTGCCGCTGGGTCGCCTATCGTGGTCAGCCGATCTACATGGAGGAAGTGGTCACCAAGCCGTGCCACTCCCTGATCGACCAGTCCCTGCGGGCCAGCGAAGCCAAGACCGGCACCAACGGCGATGGCTTCGGCATCGGCTGGTATGGAGATCGTCCCGTGCCGGGAGCCTATCGTGAGCTGCGCCCGGCCTGGTCGGACGAGAACCTGAAGGCCTTGTGCGAACAGGTCCGCTCCGGCCTGTTCTTCGCCCATGTCCGGGCATCCACCGGCACCGCCACGAGCCGCGCCAACTGCCATCCCTTCATCGCCGACCAGCACATGTTCATGCACAATGGCCAGATCGGCTGCTATGGCAGCCTGCGGCGGCGCATCGACAACCTCATCCCGGACAGCGCCTATGACCGGCGCATGGGAACCACGGATTCCGAGGCGATCTTCCTGATCGCCATGGCGCGTGGCGCAGTGCAGGATCCGATCGGGGCGATGGCGTCGACCCTGTCCGACCTGAAGGACATGATGACGGATTGCGCGGTATGCGAGCCGCTGCGCTTCACGGCGGCCCTCACCAATGGGCGCGACATCACCGCGTTTCGCTGGGCCTGCGATGGCAAGGCCCCGACGCTCTACTGGAAGCAGACAGCCGACAACCTGCTGGTGGTCTCCGAGCCGCTCGACGACACGCGGGACCAGTGGATACCCGTGCCGCAGGGCCATGTGCTGGTGGCAAAGGCGGGCCAGCCTGTCTCGGTGCGTCCGTTCAGCCTGCACGAGCGCATGGCGGCCTAGAACACGACGTTTCTTGACGGAACCACGTCATGGCCGCGCTTGACGCGGCCATCCACGTCTGTGGGCCGCAGGAAGACATGGATGGACGGGTCAAGCCCGTCCAAGACGACGTGCCACTGTTTCCGTCAAAAAACGTCATGCTTCAGTTGCTGGACGATTTGACCTTGGCCGCAATCGCCTTGAGCGAGGGCGCGGACTGGGTTTCGACCATGTCGACG
>JANNFV010000661.1:0-4000 GCA_031380285.1 Hyphomicrobiales bacterium
GCTGCAGCGCTCCGAAGGCGGTGGCCTTGGCATTGGCGGCGGTGGTGGTTCGGGCCCATCCGGCTTCCTGACGGGGCGGGGACAGGCCAACGTGCTGACGCGCTCGACCGCCATGCTGGGCGCGGCGTTTTTTGTGACGAGCCTGGCGCTTGCCATCATTGCCAGCCGCACCTCCGCGCCGCGCTCAGTGATCGACCAGGTCGTGCCGGGACAGACGGTTCCTTCGGCTCCTGGTGCGCCTGCGGCTCCGGGCGGCAGTGTGCTCGATCAGTTGAACCAGATCCAGCGCAGCGCACCGCCTGCTCCACCGGCAGCACCGGCTCCGCCCGCCTCGAACTGAGCTTGCACCAACGGCCCTCATCCTGAGCTTGTCGAAGGATCGGGGAACTTTGTCCGAGGCAAGCTGAAGCGTCCTTCGACAGGCTCAGTCCTTCGACAGGCTCAGGTTGAGGCCATGCTTGGCTTGGCCATTTTTGCCTGTGTACAGCGGTTTTAGCGCTACCCGAATCGATCAACTCTGCCTAAACGTGGAATCCCATGACACGGTATATTTTCATCACCGGTGGCGTGGTTTCCTCGCTTGGTAAAGGTCTTGGAGCGGCAGCGCTGGGCGCCGTCTTGCAGGCGCGCGGCTATACGATCCGGCTGAAGAAGCTTGATCCCTATCTCAACGTCGATCCTGGCACGATGTCGCCCTATCAGCATGGCGAGGTGTTCGTGACCGATGATGGCGCAGAAACCGATCTCGATCTTGGCCATTACGAGCGCTTCACCGGGCGCTCCGCCAACAAGATGGACAACATCACCACCGGCCGCATCTATCAGGAGATCATCGCCAAGGAGCGGCGCGGCGATTATCTCGGAGCGACCGTGCAGGTGATCCCGCATGTCACCAACGCCATCAAGGATTTCGTGCTTGCGGACAATGCCGGTTTCGATTTCGTGCTCGTCGAGGTGGGCGGCACGGTGGGCGATATCGAGGGCCTGCCGTTCTTCGAGGCGATCCGCCAGCTCAAGAACGACCTGCCGCGCCAGCATGCCTGTTATATCCACCTGACGCTGCTGCCCTATATCCCCAGTGCGGGCGAGTTGAAGACCAAGCCGACGCAGCATTCCGTGCAGGAACTGCGCTCCATCGGCATCCAGCCCGATATCCTGCTGTGCCGCACCGACCGTGAAATCCCCGAGAACGAGCGGCGCAAGCTCGCGCTGTTCTGCAACGTGCGCCCGTCTGCCGTGGTGGAAGCACAGGATGCCAGTCATATCTACGAAGTGCCGCTGACCTATCACCGCGAGGGGCTGGACCGCGAGGTGCTGCATGCACTTGGCATCGATAACCCGCCCGCGCCTGATCTCTCGCGCTGGGAAAAGCTGGTGGAAACGATCCACAACCCGGAAGGGGAGGTGACCATCGCGGTCGTCGGCAAATACACCGGGCTCAAGGATGCCTATAAATCGCTGATCGAGGCGTTAGCGCATGGTGGCTTTGCCAACCGGGTGAAGGTGAAGCTGGACTGGATCGAGAGCGAAATCTTCGAGAAGGAAGATCCTACGCCGCATCTAGAGCATGTGCATGGCATCCTGGTGCCCGGCGGCTTTGGCCATCGCGGTGCCGAGGGGAAAATCCGTGCGGCGCAATTCGCGCGGGAGCGCAACGTGCCGTATTTCGGCATTTGCTTCGGGATGCAGATGGCCTGCCTGGAGGCGGCCCGCAATCTCGCGGGCCTGCCCAATGCCAATTCCACCGAGTTTGGCCCGACCAGCGAACCTGTGGTGGGCATGATGACGGAATGGATGAAGGGCAACGAACTGGAGACGCGCAAGTCAGGTGGTGATCTGGGCGGCACGATGCGCCTCGGTGCCTATGTGAATTCCTTTGCCAAGGGCTCGAAGATCGCGGCATGCTACGGGGCAACAGAAGTCTCCGAACGCCACCGCCACCGCTACGAGGTCAACATGGGCTATCGCGCCAGGCTGGAAGCGGCTGGCCTGATGGTCGCGGGCGTTTCGCCAGATGGGTTGCTGCCGGAGACGGTGGAATATCCAAACCACCCGTGGTTCATCGGCGTGCAGTATCACCCGGAACTGAAGTCGAGGCCGCTGGAGCCGCATCCGCTTTTCGCGGGGTTCATTGGCGCGGCTGTGGTGCAGAGCCGGTTGGTGTGATTTGCAATAGGAGCATCTGGTGATTAACGGTTTTCAGATAATTTTTAAACTGTTTATGCAAGGCGTTAGACCCAATAAATGGCTTATTTTATACATAGTTTTATTATCTTACACTATTGTTTTTGTTTGGTATCTTGAAGTAAATTATTATTTAGATTTTCCTATTATTAGAATTCCTTATATTATTTCTGGTTTATTTCTTGTTATTTCAGCTTTAACTATAACTATAATTAAAAATTTTAATAGAAAAACTTATTCGGAAAGCGACGCTGATGCCGAAAGGCAATTTGCTTCTAATGTAGAATCGACAATCAGAAAAAGTGAAGATAAAATAAAATTAATAATTGATAATAAACTATTGGAAATTAGAAATAATTCAGATGAAATTGTACGATCTGAAATAGCAAAAAAGATTGAAAAAGATTTTTCAAATAATATAGCTATTACAATTGGAGATCATCTGCAAAAAGCAACTTCTGCATACGAAAAGAGAGAAAATTTAAAATTAGATGTTAACGCTATTTTTTCTGATATAGTCCGTCGGCCATTATCTTATGCTGATGCAGCTAAACGTCAATCAGAAACTTATAAATGGATTGCAATAATTCTTGCGATACTAGGGCTTGCAATTGCTATGTTTGGTTTGTGGATGCACTATGAAATTTTTCAAATCAATGGAAAAATTTGGCCTGACCCGCCGAGTCTATGGGCTGCGCTGTGGCGCCATGCTCCACTTTTTTCAGTTGTTATTCTTACAGAATTTCTTGCACTAATTTTATTTCGTTATGCAACCAAGTCACAAGAGACAATGAAATATTTTGCGAATGAGACAGTCAATTTTCAAGCTAAACAAGCCGCTCTGCAGATAATTATCAAGATTGGAACTGAAAAGCAGATTGTCGATGCCGCAAATGCACTCGGTCTCGTCGAGCGAAATACAATTCTAAAAGATGGCGAGCGAACCATCGAAAAGGACAATATGGACGATGAGTCGTCGTTCGTGGATAAAGCGGTCAGCAAATTGCACCCGTTAGGCTTGACACCTAAGCCACGCGATACTGGGAAAAGTCGCAAAAGGAAGGCATGATCAGCAAAGACTTGGATGTTGATTTCGCAGCCATGGAAGACGCCCTTGATGCCGCCACCCATGACCGGACGATGGCGGATATTGCGGCTGGCCGACAGGAATGGCTGACTTCAGAGGAGGTTGATGCAGCCCTTGCCGAAGCCACGCCGCTTGCGTTCTGGCGCAAGAAGCGTGGCATGACCCAGAGGGCACTGGCGGCAGCCGTATCGATCTCAAACAGTTATCTCTCCGGGCTGGAGGCTGGCGCGCGCAAAGGTGATCCGGCGCTGTTCCTGCGACTCGCGCGGGCGCTGAGGGTGCGGATGGAGGATATTGTCGATGGTTGAGAGTCCGGGGAAGGGAACGTAGCGAGATGCTTTCCGACATAGCTGTGTCTGACTCCGGTACCACAGCGGCGCGGGCGAAGGAGCTTGAGGATCTGGCGGAATAGGTGAGGGCTGGCCTCCCTTCTCCCCATGCTGATGGGGAGAAGGTGCCCGAAGGGCGGATGAGGGGCCTGGTGATTTCGCAAGACGTTCTCGTGCAATGCCCAAACGGACCGTCGGAGTGAACACCCAAGCCCCTCACCCCAACCCTCTCCCCGCAGGCGGGGAGAGGGAGTCACACCCCGATCTTGCCGCCGCCCTTCTTCGTGATCGCCACGATGGAAGGCCGTGCTGGCATGTCTGGTTTGAAATCCGGCCAGCGCGTTGACATCTGGGTGAAGTTGGCTGGCTTGGCGTCTGGATCGTCGTCATCGGGCTCGCC
>JANNFV010000676.1:0-6588 GCA_031380285.1 Hyphomicrobiales bacterium
CGAACTGCTTGCGATCCAGCGTGTATTGCCGCGCCTGATGCATGCACGCCTCTGCCGCTCCCATCACACCCCAGGAAATGCCGTAGCGGGCGCGGTTGAGGCAGCCGAACGGCCCCTTGAGACCGGAGACGTTGGGCAGCAGCTGGCTTTCTGCCACAAACACGTTGTCCATGACGATCTCGCCCGTGGTGGAGGCCCGCAGCGAGAGCTTGCCGCCGATCTTGGGGGCCGACAGCCCCTTCATGCCCTTCTCCAGGATGAAGCCGCGGATGTCGTTGTTGTGGGCCTCGGATTTGGCCCAGACGACGAAAACATCGGCGAAGGGCGAATTGCTGATCCACATCTTCGCGCCGTTCAGCACATAGCCGCCATCGGCCTTCTTCGCGCGGGTCTTCATCCCGGCAGGGTCCGAGCCAGCGTCCGGCTCTGTCAGGCCGAAGCAGCCGATGAACTCACCGCTGGTGAGCTTGGGCAGGTATTTCTTGCGCTGCGCCTCGTCGCCATAGGCATAGATCGGATACATCACGAGCGAGGATTGCACGCTCATCATCGAGCGGTAGCCAGAATCGACCCGCTCGATCTCCCGTGCCACCAGGCCATAGGCCACATAGGACGCGCCGGAACCGCCATACTCTTCCGGCACGGTGATGCCCAGCAGCCCCTGTGCGCCCATCAGCCGGAACAGGCCGGGATCTGCCTTTTCCTGCATGTAGGCATCCGCCACGCGCGGCATCAGCACATCCTGGGCGAAGGCGCTCGCGGCGTCGCGGATCATGCGCTCGTCTTCCGAGAGCTGCTCTTCCAGCAGGAACGGATCCTGCCAGTCGAACGTGGCCTTCACGGCCTTCGGCTTGGCGCTGACGACTGCGGACATGGTTCAACTCCCGGGCAAGTGAATTGCTTTAGGTTTAAAGTAATTGCCACAGCCGGTTTGGCAAGCTGTAATCCGGTCTTGCGACAATCCGCTTTTCGGCAACTCCGTTTTGCCGGGGATGGCGTCGGGATGCAATCTCTCCTGTGAGCAGACCTGGCCTCGCGGCAGGCTCACGCTTCGGTGATCCACCGTGTAGCCCTGTGAAATGCATGGGCTTTCGCTCCGTGCCATAGCATACTCGACATTTCAGCAAACGGGGAGACGACCATGCAGACCCAGACCATGCCAACCGCCGGGGCTTTCAGCATCCCCACGCCGCGCACCATTTTCAATCTCGCGGCGGGCGGCCTCGTGGGCCTGCTGATCTGGGAGGTGTTCGCCCGCGTCGTGACCAAGGCCGTGCTGGGATATCCGCTGGAGCCTGCTGGCCTGATTGACGCCATCTTCCAGCACCAGCTCGGCATCGGCGTGAATTACTGGCTGCGCGAGGCCCTGCACTACGCCGTCGGCATCCTGGGCTATCCTGCCTTTTTCTACATCGTGTCGCGCCTTGTGCCGCGCTGGAGCGCCGTGCTCGATGCCATCGTCTTCGCGACATTCACGGCAGGTGTTGCCGTGCATTTCAGCCGCTACGGCGTTTCGCTGGGCGTCGTCGGCTTCTGGATCGCAGTGACGCTGCTGATCGCCAGCCGCTACATCAATCCCAACCAGGGCTGGATCAACGCCATCTCCTGGGGCACATTTACCTGGCTGAACGCGCTGGGCATCATGGCCCCCATCGGTGGCCTCTCGTTCTACCTGCTGGGCGAAGGGGGGGATCTCTCCTTCATGAGCTTCGTGGGTCACGTGATCTATGGCGCGGTGGCCGTGCTGGTGTTCGACCGGCTGGAAGCGAAGGCTTGACCGTCTTCATCCTTCCCCTCTTGCGGGGAAGGTCGCCCTTCGCCTCTTGCGAAGGGTCGGATGGGGGTCGTGGAACCGTCATACCCTATGCTGCGCCACCCCCATCCGTCACGGCTTCGCCGCGACACCTTCCCCGCAAGGGGGAAGGACAAACAGGGCGCATGCTAACCGCCCGCCAGCCTGTCCATCGCGGTTGCCAGCGTGACATCCAGCGCGGTCACGCCGCCCGCGTCATGGGTGGTGAGCGTGACATCGACCGTCTTGTAGACATTCGACCATTCGGGGTGATGGTCCAGCTTTTCGGCCACCAGCGCCACGCGGGCCATCCACCCAAAGGCTTCACTGAAATCCCGGAAGACAAAGCGCTTGTGGATCACGTCGCGGCCCTCGGTCGCGGCCCATCCCGGCAGGGCCTGCAACGCCGCCGCCTTCTCGCCTTCAGACAACCGTGCTGCCATCGTCATCGTGCTCCGGCGAATGCATGCTGGCGCAACGGATACGCCGTCTCGACAAGGTAAGGCCCGCCGCCGACCGTGTCACGGGCGGAATAGAGAACGAAGCGCTCCGCCCTGAAATTCTGCGACGGGTAATAGCCCCGGATGGAGAGATACTCCGCGACATCGAACGACGATGCACCGCGCAGGCGGGCCAGCGTGACATGCGGCTGGTAGCGCCGCCGGTCGATCTCGAGGCCACAGGCGCGGATGAGGCGCTCCACCTCGGATTGCAACTCGATCAAGGGGCGAGTTGGCTCGACTGTCGCCAGCAGCGCGTGCGGCCTGTCCCCGCCAAAGACATCGATCCCGGAGAGCCGGATGTCCAGCGCTTCCCGCCGGATATCGGCGAGCAGGCTGTCGATGTCCTGCGCCACGCGGAAGCCGATATCGCCGATGAAGCGAAGCGTGATGTGATAATCCGAAGGCTCGATCCATCGCGCTCCCGTCAACCCGCCCCGCAGGCCGGAGAGCACAGTGGCGACAGGGGCCGGGATTTCCAGACCGGCAAACAGGCGAGGCATGGCAAGAGCCCTCACGCGATTCGATGCCATCAGAGTAGCATTCCTGATGGCGGCGTCATGACGGAAAGGTGGTGGGGCGGGGAAATGTGGGGGGCTTCCCTTCTCCCCTTGCGGGAGAGGGTGGCCTTGCGGCAATTGAAAAACGTTGGCAGATATGCCAACATGCCGACATGAGAGTTGTGCAATGGCTGAAACCTGCAAGAAAGGAGCTTGGTTCCTTTCCGCAGGCCGTTCAGGAGCGCTTCAAGTTTGCACTTGAAATCGCCCTGCCCCACCGGGGTGACGCTTATCGCGCGGTCTATGCGGTGAAGATCGGCAATGACATCTGGGTGGTTCACGCCTTCCAGAAAAAATCCACCGAAGGAATCAAGACGCCCCGGCGGGAAATCGACATCATCCACGAACGATTGAAACGTCTGAAACAGGAGTTGAAGCCATGACTGACGACTTCGAAATTGTACGTGGCAGCGGCAACGTCTTCGCTGACTTTGGCGATGCCGACGCCGAAGCCAAGAAGATGAAGGCGGTGATTGCCGCCGACATCATCGCGACTCTCAACGCACGCGGCTTGAGCGCCCGCGAAGGGGCAAAGGTCGCCAAGGTGGACGCCGCCGACATTCAGCGCATCCGCAATGCTGACCTGTCCCGCTTCACCATCGACCGGCTGGTGCGGGTGGCCTATCGGCTTGGGCGAAGGGTGGAGATGCAGGTATTGCCTGCGGGGGTTGGGGTGGCGGCGTAGGCAATAGAATTAGGGGGTGTCCCCTGCCGAATGCCGTCATCCCCGGCGAGGGCCTCTTGGCCCTCGGGAAGGGGATCCAGAGCTACGGTCAGTCGGGTTGAAACCATAGCAAGACTGGATTCCCTTCCCCTCCGCCCTCACCCTGAGTTCATCGAAGGGCGCTCCGGTCGGGAATGACAAGTGGGTGGTGCACAATCTTCCCTTCTCCCCTTGCGGGAGAAGGTGGCCTTCGCCTTGGCGAAGGTCGGATGAGGGGTATCGCGGAGCGAGCCTTCGGCGTCCGACCAATCTCCAGCGGCGCAAGGCTTGCTGCGCAATCCCCCTCATCCGTCATGCTTTGCATGACACCTTCTCCCGCAAGGGGAGAAGGGGGCGCGTGAGGGGCAATCGCTCAGGATGATCCTGCACTTGTCATACCCCCCCTCACCGCCCCTTCTCCGCAATCTTCGCCATATCCCCCATCAGCCGCCGCGTCTCGCGCAGCCGCTTCGCCGGGGCCTCGTAGTCGCCGATGAACACCACGCGCATATCAGGCCGCACCTTGGCGAAACTGCCGCGCTCTGACACGTAGCGCACCAACCCATCCGGGTTGGCGAAGGCGTTGCCGCGGAAGGCGACCACGATGCCCTTTGGCCCCGACTCCACCTTTTCCACGTTGGCGCGGCGGCAGAGGGTCTTGATGGCGACGATGCCGAGCAATTGCTCCACCTCCGGCGGCAGCGGACCGAAACGGTCGATCATTTCCGCCGCGAAGCCCTCGATGGCGGCGTCATCCTCCAGCGAGGACAGGCGGCGGTAGAGGCCCATGCGCAGGTCAAGCTCGGTCACGTAGGCCTCGGGGATCAGCACCGGCGTGCCCGTCACGATGGTGGGGGACCATTGCTCCTCCGCCGGTTCCTCGATGCCCGCCTTGAGGTTGGCGACGGCTTCCTCCAGCATCTGCTGATAGAGCTCGTAGCCCACCTCCTTGATATGGCCGGATTGCTCGTCGCCCAAGAGGTTGCCCGCGCCGCGAATGTCGAGATCGTGGCTCGCCAACTGGAAGCCCGCGCCCAGGCTATCCAGCGATTGCAGCACCTTGAGGCGCTTCTCGGCGCCCACCGTCGGCGGCTTGTTGGCGGGCAGCGTGAACAGGGCATAGGCCCGCGTCTTGCCGCGCCCGACACGGCCGCGCAGCTGGTACAATTGCCCAAGGCCGAACATGTCCGCCCGGTGGATGACCAGCGTGTTGGCCGAGGGGATATCGAGGCCGGATTCGACGATGGTCGTGGACAGCAGCACATCGAACTTGCCGTCGTAGAACTGGCCCATCACGTCTTCCAGCTCGGTCGGGGCCATCTGCCCGTGGCCGACGCCGTATTTGATCTCCGGCACGGCGCTGTCGAGGAAGGCGCGCACCTCCGCCAGATCTTCAATGCGCGGCACGACATAGAAACTCTTGCCGCCACGGTAGCGCTCGCGCAGCAGCGCCTCGCGCACGATCATCGGATCGAACGGCGCGATGAAGGTGCGCACGGCCAGGCGATCCACCGGCGGCGTGGCGATGATCGAGAGCTCGCGCACGCCGGTGAGCGCGAGCTGCAGCGTGCGCGGAATCGGCGTGGCGGAGAGCGTGAGCACATGCACCTCGGCCCGCAGTTCCTTCAGCCGCTCCTTGTGGACGACGCCGAAATGCTGCTCCTCGTCCACGATCAGCAGGCCAAGGTCCCTGAACGCAATGGACTTGCCAAGAAGCGCGTGCGTGCCGACCACGATGTCCACCGTGCCGTCCGCGATGCCCTTTTTCGCCGCCGCGAGATCGGCGCTGCCCACCATGCGCGAGGCCTGTGCCACGCGGATCGGCAGGCCCTGGAAGCGATCCGCGAAGGTGCGGAAATGCTGGCGCGACAGCAGCGTCGTCGGCACCACCACCGCCACCTGCTTGCCCGACATCGCCACGGCATAGGCGGCACGCAGCGCCACTTCGGTCTTGCCGAAGCCGACATCACCGCAGATCAGCCGGTCCATCGGGCGGCCCGCCGCCAGATCGTCCAGCACGGCATCGATGGCATTCTGCTGGTCGTCCGTGGCGTCATAGGGGAAGCGGGCCACGAAATCCTGATAGGCATTGTCGTTGGCGACAAACTTGGGGGCCTCGCGCATGATGCGGGCCGCCGCGATCTTGATCAGTTGCTTCGCCATTTCGAGGATGCGCTTCTTCAGCTTGGCCTTGCGGGCCTGCCAGCCGCCGCCGCCCAGGCGATCCAGCTGCACCTCGGTGTCCTCGCCGCCATAGCGCGACAGCAACTCGATGTTCTCGACCGGCAGGAACAGCTTGTCGCCGTTGTGATAGTGCAGTTCCACGCAATCATGCGGCGAGCCAAGGGCGGTGACTGTCCGCAGGCCGATGAAGCGCCCGATGCCGTGATCGACATGGACCACCACGTCGTTGACGGACAGGCTCGACGCCTCGGCGATGAAATCCTTGGCACGCTTGGAAGGCGCACGGCCCCGCACCATGCGCTCGCCCAGGATATCCTGCTCGGAGAGCACGGCCAGATCATCCAGCTCGAATCCCGCCTCCAGCGGCAGCACCGTCAGGCCAGCCTCGTTGGCCGCCAGGGTGCGGGCGGAGGCGAGCGAGGTGATCGTTCTGGCCTGCGTCAGGCCATGATCGGCCATGACGCCTGCGAGGCGATCACGCGAGCCTTCGGTCCAGGCCGCAATCACCACGCGCTTTCCCGCCTGCTGCAGGGCGCGGACATGGCTGACGGCGGCGTCGAAGACGTTGGCGTTCTCGTCCGCACGCTCAGCGGCGAAGATGCGGCCCTTGCGTGCGGCGAGGCTGAGCACTTTCGTTGAACCGCCATCGGGAACGGCGAAGGGGGTGAGGGTGACGATGGTGCCGTTGCCCTTCCCTCCCCCTTGTGGGGAGGGTGGCCCGGAGCGCAGCGAAGGGTCGGGAGGGGGTCGCGCTGAATTATCCGGAGAGCGCAGCGCGTCCCCCTCCCCGCGGGCGGCGCGCGCCCCCCACCCCCCACAGGGGCGGGGTGAAGAGCCCAGCGATGGCCA
>JANNFV010000677.1:0-3040 GCA_031380285.1 Hyphomicrobiales bacterium
CGCCGTCGGCGACCAGATAGCCCTGGCGCACCCGCTCGTGGAAGGTCAGATCAGCAGCTTCGAAGGCATCCGCCTTGTCTGTCTTGACGCGGCGGCGATGGGCACGGGCCAGGCCCTGTTGCGGCGGAATGTCGAGAATGATGGTCAGATCGGGGATGGTCTGGCCGATGGCCGCGATTTCAAGTGTGCGCACCAATTCCGCAGGGATATCACCCGCCGCACCCTGATAGGCACGGGATGAATCGGCGAAACGGTCGCACAGCACCCACTCTCCTCGCAGCAAAGCAGGCGCGATCAGTTCCACCACATGATCGTGGCGAGCCGCGCAAAACAGGAAGATTTGCGTGGTGGCGTCCAGCTTTGCCGCCGGATCGAGCAGCAGAGCACGGATGCGCTCGCCCATGGCGGAGCCACCCGGCTCGCGTGTCTGACGCACCGTCTTGCCCTGCGCTTCCAGAACAGCCGCCAACCGGCGAATCTGCGTGGACTTGCCACTGCCTTCCCCACCTTCAAACGTGATGAAGCGGCCCGTCACGTCCTGGGATTCCGCCTGAACAGGCCCGTCAGCCAGTCGACGCTGTTGTCCAGGGCGCGCTTGGCGAGCGAGCCTTGCGGCACGTCGTCCAGCGCGATGATCGGCACATCGAGCGCGACAGCCGTGCCGCGCTTGACCTGCAGGCGACCGATCTCATCGCCAACAGCGATGGGCGCGCGCACCGGACCTTGGTAGCTGATGGTTGTCACGACGGTGTCCGCGGCCGATTTCGGCAACAGCATGGTGATGTCGTCTTTCAGTCCCAGCGGCACCACGGCCTTGCTGCCCCCGCTGACCTTCGCTTCGGTGAGCATCGCCCCCTTGTCCAGCAGCTTGCGCTGATCGAAATTGGAAAAGCCCCATTCGAGCAGCTTTTTCGCATCGGCAGAGCGATTGATTGCGGAATCCGCCCCAAAAATCACGACGATCAGGCGGCGTCCCTCCTGTTTCGCCGTGCCAACCAGATTGAACCCCGCATCGGCGATGTTGCCGGTTTTCATGCCGTCCGCGCCGATATTCATGGCCAGCAGCGGGTTGCGGTTGGTTTGGCGGATCTTGTTCCAGGTGAACTCGCGCTGTCCAAACAGCGGGAAGCGATCCGGATACGTCTCGATCAGGTGCTTCGTCAGAAGCGCCATCTCCCGCGCGGTCACGCGCTGTTCGGGATGGTTGAAGCCGGTGGCGTTGCGGGCTTGCGTTCTGGTCAGGCCCAGTGTCTTCGCCCTCTCCTGCATGCGCAGCACGAACGCCTGCTCGTTGCCGCTGATCCCTTCTGCGAAAGCGAGGGCGGCATCATTCGCGGATTGCACCACCAATCCCTGCAGGAGATCGGAAACCGCGACACGGCTGTTGAGCGGCGCGAACATGGCAGCTCCGCCCGATGGCGCCCCACCGCGCCGCCACACGCTTTCGGTGATCGGCAATTCCTGCTCGAGCGTCAGTTGGCCTTCCTTCAACGCGTGAAACACCGTCTCTGCCGTCAGCAGCTTGATGACGCTGGCCGGGGGATGAAGCTCATCCGCCTTCTTGTCGAAAAGCATGCCGCCCGTGTTCACGTCATACAGGAATGCAATGGGCGCTGTGACCTGCACGGATTGCGCCCGTGTCGGCGTCATCGCCGCGATGAGCATGGCGAGCGCAAAAACGGTGGTGTGGAGAACCCCTACAAGCATGATCGGCACTGATCATGCCGAAAGGGCGGGTGTCAATTGGCAGCCGCCTTGCGCACCAGATCCGGCAGGTGATCCATGTGGCTCGCCACCGACACTGCGCCTGCTTCCGAGAGTTTCGCGGTCATCAGGGCGGCATCATGCGCCGCCCCGGTGAAACCGATCACCGTCATCCCGGCACGCCTTGCTGCCAGAACGCCGGGAACCGAGTCTTCGATCACCAGGCAATCTCCCGGATCATGCCCCATCTGCGAGGCCGAAAACAGAAACACGTCCGGCGCCGGCTTTGCCCTGCGCACCTGCGAGGCCGAGAAGACATGATCGCCGAAGAGATCATGCAGACCCGCGATCCTGATGTTGTCCGAGAGATGCGGTTGCGGCGTGGACGAGGCGACGCAGCGATGCCCGCCAATCGCCAGAACCGCCTCGCGCACACCGGGCATGATTTCCAGGTCGATGCGGATCAGTTCAAGAATGCGGGCATCGACACGGGCGTTGAGGCCAGCGGGCAACGGTCGGCCGAGATCTTCTGCCACCTTGCCCCAGCCGACATGTCCGGGCATCCCTACGAATGATGCGAAATAGCGGTCCATGGTCCAATGCGTCAGGCCGAGCGCGTGAATTTCAGCCATGCAGACCTTGGCGACAAGGCGCTCGCTGTCGATCAAGGTTCCGTCGCAATCGTAGATGATGAGATTTGGCACGCAGCGTCCTCGTGAACTTCGACCATTCCTTCGGGGTCGTGTGGCCATATGCCTCTTGATCGCTTGGCGTCCAGAGGTAACCTTCGGTCAGAAGGCGAAGAGAAGAATCGAGTCCACGCCATGATGAAGGCGATGAGGTTTTTGGGAAGGATGACGTTCGCGGTCGCGCTCACCGTCTTTGGCATCCTGCTGTCTGCGCTCACCACAGCGCAGGCCCAGGGTCGCCAGTGCGGCCCGATGCAGCATGAGAGCGAAACCTACATCGTCTGCCAGGTGGACCTTCGGCTGCACAGCCTGGATGTGTTCTGGAAAGACCGGCGGGGGGAACCGTTCGGTTCGTTGAATGCGCTCAATCGCCAATTGCAGGCGGAGGGGCGGCGTCCGCTCTTCACCATGAATGCCGGGATGTACCACTCCGAGCTGGATCCTGTTGGCCTTTATGTCGAGAACGGCCGCCAGTTCGTGCGGGCCTCGACTGCCAATGGACCGGGCAATTTCCACCTCAAGCCCAACGGCATCTTCTTCGTCGCCAACGGCAAGGCGGGCGTGCTGGAAACCGGCCAGTTCCTGCGGCGCAATCTCAAGCCGGAACTTGCAACCCAATCCGGGCCGATGCTGGTGATCAACGGCAA
>JANNFV010000683.1:0-1632 GCA_031380285.1 Hyphomicrobiales bacterium
GCCGGCGAAGTTCTGGTCGAAATCATGGCAACCGGGATCTGCCATACCGACGCTTACACGCTCGACGGGCTCGACAGCGAGGGCATTTTCCCGAGTGTGCTTGGCCATGAAGGCGCAGGCATCGTGCGCGAAATCGGCGCGGGCGTAACCAGCGTTGCGGTCGGCGATCATGTCATCCCGCTTTACACGCCCGAATGCCGCCAGTGTAAATCATGCCTCAGTGGCAAGACCAACCTGTGCACTGCGATCCGCAGCACTCAGGGCAAGGGGCTGATGCCTGATGGCACGTCGCGGTTCAGCTATCAGGGAAAGCCGGTGTTTCACTATATGGGCTGTTCGACGTTTTCGAATTTTACTGTGCTGCCCGACATCGCGGTTGCCAAAATCCGGACCGACGCGCCGTTCAAGACGAGCTGCTATATCGGCTGTGGCGTCACGACGGGCGTGGGGGCGGTCGTCAACACGGCGAAAGTGCAACCCGGTGACAATGTGATTGTGTTCGGGCTCGGCGGGATTGGCCTCAACGTCCTGCAAGGCGCGCGGATGGCGGGCGCAAACATGATCGTCGGCGTCGACATCAATCCAGCGCGCGAAGCATGGGGCAAGCAATTCGGGATGACGCACTTCGTTAATCCCAAGACGCTCGATGGTGACATCGTCCAGCATCTCGTCACGTTAACGGACGGCGGCGCGGACTATACGTTCGACTGCACCGGCAACACCGACGTGATGCGCCAGGCGCTCGAAGCGTGCCACCGCGGCTGGGGCACCAGCATCATCATCGGCGTGGCCGAGGCAGGCAAGGAAATCAGCACGCGCCCGTTTCAGCTGGTCACGGGGCGCAACTGGCGCGGCACGGCATTCGGCGGCGCAAAGGGGCGGACCGACGTGCCCAAGATCGTCGACTGGTATATGAACGGCAAGATCGAGATCGACCCGATGATCACGCACACATTAACGCTCGACGAGATCAACAAGGGCTTTGATTTGATGCATGCGGGTGAATCGATCCGCAGTGTCGTGGTATTTTAAGGAGAAGAAGAATGTTCAGTCACATGATGGTCGGCAGCAACGACCTCGACAAGTCAAAGGCGTTTTATGACGCGACGTTCAAGGCGATGGGCGGGCGCGCAGGCGCGAGGGATCCCAAGGGGCGGCTGGTCTATATGCACAATGGCGGCATATTTCTGGTATCGATGCCGATCGACGGCGCGCCCGCAACGCATGGGAATGGCTCGACAGTCGGCTTTGCGATGACGCCTGAGCAGGCCGATGCCTGGCACAAGGCGGGCGTCGAAAATGGCGGCACGGCAATCGAAGACGCGCCCGGCGAGCGTCCCGGCAGCGGTTATTATCTCGCCTATCTGCGCGATCCTGACGGCAACAAGCTGTGCGCGCTGCACCGGGTTGCCGGATGAGCGGGACGCTTGCCGAACTTGAACGGCGGCGGGCGGCCGCACGGGCAGGCGGCGGACAAGCGCGGATCGATGCCCAACACGCCAAGGGCAAACTGACGGCTCGCGAGCGGCTGACCGTGCTGCTCGACGAGGGATCGTTCGAAGAACTCGACATGTATGTCGAGCATAATTGCGTCGATTTCGGCATGGCGGAAACGAAGATTCCGGGTGACGG
>JANNFV010000002.1:0-2782 GCA_031380285.1 Hyphomicrobiales bacterium
GCGTCAACCTCGCCGCGCAGCCCCTGGTGTC
Source organism: Hyphomicrobiales bacterium (assembly GCA_031380285.1). GTDB lineage: Bacteria > Pseudomonadota > Alphaproteobacteria > Rhizobiales > Beijerinckiaceae > JADCCX01. The sequence goes on from JANNFV010000002.1 coordinate 32, forward strand.
CATCGTCGGCTCACGCAATGCCTCGGTCGCGGGCCTCCAGATTGCCGAGAAACTGAGCCATGATCTGGCCTCAGCCGGGTTTGGCATCGTCTCTGGCCTGGCGCGGGGCATCGATGCACGGGCACACGAAGCCTCGCTCTCGACCTGCGCGATTGCCGTGGTCGCGGGCGGGCTGGACAAGCTCTATCCCGAGGAAAACCGCGCCTTGTTTGATCGCCTGTGCGCGCGTGGCGCGGTCGTTTCCGAGATGCCGATGGGCTGGGTGGCCCGCGGGCGGGATTTTCCCCGGCGCAACCGCATCGTCTCTGGCCTGTCGCTCGGCACCATCATCGTGGAGGCGGCCCGCAAATCCGGATCGTTGATCACGGCGCGTTTCGCAAACGAACAGGGCAGGGAGGTCTTCGCGGTTCCGGGCTCGCCCTTCGATCCCAGGGCTGAAGGGCCGAATGATCTGATCCGCGACGGCGCGACGCTGACGCGTGGCAGCCGCGACGTGCTGGAGGTGCTGCAGCCGATCATTGGCCGGGATTTCGAGATGCCAACACTGTTCGAGGGCGGCAGCCGGACGCCGGACGAGCCGTTGTGGGACGAGGCAGATTGGCTCGGTGCCGGTGCCAGCGCCTCCAAAGGGCCATCCGACCCGCCCTTTGACGGCTGGGAAGAGGCACCTGCCAGCACGCCAGCGGCCACGGTGCTGGGGCTGCTGACGGCGGCGCCCGTCGATCCGGATGATCTGTGTCGATCCACCGGGTTTGCGATTCGCGAGATCAATCTCGTGCTGTTCGAGCTGGATGGTGAGGGACAGATTGACCGGCACCCCGGTGGCAAGGTCTCGCTGCGTCCCGTCTGAACCGCCCGCGTCGCTGATAACCATCACGGCATTGAATGGGCTGTTCGGCTTGCATTCATGATCGGAACCGTATTTCTTGGCCGGAAAGTCGGGCCAGGAACGCCTGACGGGAGAGACTCGATGACCACATTCAAGGCGATTTTGTTTGCCGCCGCTTCCACCGCTGGTCTTGTCGGCTTCGGAAGCGTTGCGGAGGCCCAGTATTATGGCCATCCGCCGCAGGGATACTACTACCGCCAGCCCCAGCCGCAATATGTTGACCCGCGCATCCAGCGCAAGCAGTTGCAGCAGCAGAAGCGGTTCATCCAGAAATACGGCTATCCGGTGCAGCAGCAGCCGAACTATGGCTACTACTACCAGCAACCGCGTTATGTGCAGCCGCAGCCGCGCTATGTTCAGCCGCAGCCACGGTATTACCAGCCGCAGCCACGATATGAGCAGCCGTATGGGAACTATCAGTCGCGTCCGCAATTCGGCAACGGCGCAGGCCAAAGCGACCGCTGAGTGGATTACGTCGCCACAAGCATGAGAAACAACGGCATCGTGACGGCAGCAATCAGTGTCTGCGCCGTCACGATGGAAGCCATCAGCGGTGCGTCGCCACCGTTCTGCTTGGCCAGGATGTAGGACGCCGCCGCCGTCGGAACGGACGCGCAGATGATGGGCACGGCCAGCGCAGTGCCCGACAGGCCGAGGTGCTGGCCGATGAGCCAACCGAGTGTTGGCATCACGACCAATTTCAGTCCACAAGCGATCCAGAGGCCGAGGCTGGGGCGGCGCAGATTGAGCAGATCCAGCCCTGATCCCACCAGCAGCAATCCGGCGGCCAAGGCCGATCGACCGATGACATCGCCAAAACCCGCAATGGCCTTGGGAAGCGGCATGGCGCTGGCGCTGAGCAGGATGCCGATCAGCGTCGACCAGATGAAGGGATTCTTGATCAGGCCAAGCGCCAGTCCGCCCGGCGTCAGTGGCTTTGCGCTGCTGCCATGGCGGGCCAGCACATAGGCGGACATCAGGTTCACCAGTGGGATGAGGACGGCAAAGGCGACCGCCGTCAGCGCCACGCCATCCTTGCCGAACAGTGCTCCCGCCAGCGCCACGGCGACAAAGCTGTTCCAGCGCAAGGCACCTTGAAACACCGAGGTGAAAGCCGGGCCATCGATGCCGCAGATGCGCTGCAGAAGGGAAGCAGACAGCATGAGGGGAAGGCCGATGATCAGCACCGGCGTCACCAGGGCCACGCCGACGGTGGCAACCGGAACCTTGCTGAGATCGGCCATGGCCAAGGTCGTGATCACCAGGCCGGGAATCAGCACGTAATATGTCACGCGCTCGAAGCCGTCCCACTGCGCCGGTGCGATGAACCCCGTGCTACGCAAGGCCCAGCCCAAGGCGATGACGAGAAAGACCGGGATCAGCCCATCAAGAACGGGTGGCATGCAACACGGCTCCGGGCTTTCGAGCGAACAAGGATCGTTCACTCACCATATGCAACGCTGCCTGACGAAAGCGCCAACGCGGAATGGGCGTCAAACCGATCACTCGGGTTGATCGGCCAGATGATAGAGCGCGTCCTGCAGGATGATGGCCGCCGCCGCCGCATCGATCATGGCGGCCCGCCTGGCTGGCGACAGGCCTCTGTTGATCATGCCATCTTCGGCCTCGGATGAGGACAACCGCTCGTCCCACAGCAGGATCGGTGGCGGCTTATGCGGTTGCAGGTTGCGGGCAAAGGCGCGCGTTGATTGGGCGCGTGGCCCTTCGCTGCCGTCCATGTTGAAGGGCAGGCCGAGGACCAATCCGCTGATTCCTTCCTTCGCAACCAGTGACAGCAATTCCTGCGCGTCCTGCTGAAACCGGGTGCGCCGGAATCGCCACGCCACTGTTTACGATCCGGT
>JANNFV010000010.1:0-1948 GCA_031380285.1 Hyphomicrobiales bacterium
ATTGAAATTGCCCAGCTTCACGCCGGGCACGCGGGTCACCACGGCCAACAGGTCGGCCGGAACCTGCTCGTAATAATCGACCTCACCCGACATCAAGGCGTTGAGCGCCGTGGTCGGATCGGGGAAGTTGATCCATTCCACGCCCTCCAGGAAGACATTCTTGCCGCCTGACGCGTTGGAAGCGGCTTCCGTGCGAGGCACGTATTTCGGGTTGCGCACATAGACCGTGCGGGCTCCGGGCTTGTAGTCGGCAGCAACCCAGCGGAAGGGCCCTGAGCCGATCATCTCGTTGGCGGTCAACCGCTCGGTCGGTGGCTTGTCCGCCAGACGCTTCGGCATCATGAACGGCACGTTGGTCGACAGCTTGCCGATGGATTCGAGCACGAAGCCATAGGGCTTCTTCATCTTGATCACGATGGTCTTGGCACCATCCGCCGTCACGCTGTCGACATAGGTGAACAGGCGAATGCCCATGCCATCCACCTTGCCCCAGCGGATCAGCGATGAGACGCAGTCATCGGCTGTGACAGCTGTGTCATCATGCCAGATCAGACCGTCACGCAGGCTGATGCGGTAGGTCATCTTGTCGGGCGAAATCTCGACGCCCGATGCCATCTGCGGCTGGACCTCCAGCTTCTCGTTCATGGCGAAAAGCGTGTCCCAGATCATGTAGCCGTGGTTGCGCACGATGTAGCCCGTGGTTGCCACCGGATCGAGCGTGGTCAGCGACGCATGAGGGATGACCTTGAGGATGCCCTTGGCCTGCGCAACAGCAGAACCCGGCAAGCTGGCTGCTGCGGCAACCGCTGCCGAACCCAGCATGATGTCACGACGATTCATATCCATGGCGATCTCCCTCATTCCCTGATCTCAAGCGACCGTCACAGCAGCAACTCCCATGCCAGTCTGCTCCGGAACCCTGTCTGCAAGCATTTAGATGGGGCGCTTCGGGAACTGTCAATGCACAGAGATTGATCAGACTTTACGGCACGCCGGTTTGTCCCGCATGTTATGACGAGACTCACCTTCACAAGGCTCTTCCATGCCCCGCCGCCGCCGTTTCCTCATCGCCATGATGAAACACGAGACCAACACGTTTTCGCCTGTCGTCACCGACCTGCAGCGCTTCAGATCCTGGGGCATGCATGAGGACGAGGCTGTCGTGACGGCGTATCGCGGCACCAATCATCCCACCGCAGCCTATATCGACCTGGCGGAGGACATGAACGCCGAGATCATCTCGCCCGTTGCTGCCGAAGCCATGCCGAGCGGCTATGTGCAGAAAGAGGCCTACGACTATCTGACAGGGCGCATCCTCGATGCCGTGCGCACCAAGGGACCGTTCGACGCCATCCTGCTTGATCTGCACGGTGCCATGGTGCCCGAGGGCATGGACGAGGGTGGCGAAGGCCCGCTGCTCGCGGCCATCCGCAAGCTGGCACCGAAAACGCCCATCGGCGTCACCTTCGACATGCATGGCAACATGACCCAGGAGGTGATGGACAATTGTGACGTGGCGCTGTGCTACAAGGTCTATCCCCACACCGACATGGCTGAGGTGGGCCGTACCACAGCCTCCATCATCAAGCGCATGCTGGCGGGCGAGGTGAAGCCGGTGATCTCCTGGGGGCAGGCGGGCATCCTGGCGCAGACCCTGCGCATGGGTACCGCGGATGAGCCGATGAAGACGGCCCAGGCCATGACACGCAAGGCGGAGAAGAAGCCGGGCATACTGGCTGCTTCCGTCTTCGGTGGTTTCCCGATGGCGGACATTCCCGATGCGGGATTGTCCGTGGTGATCGTGGCCGATGGCGACCGCAGGAAGGCGGACAAGGCCCGCGACACGATCCTGGCCTATTGCAAGGAGCAAAGGAGGGAGTGGATCTACAACCACGAGAAACTCTCGCAAGCCGTGACGCGCGCCAAGGGTGCCAACAATTTCCCGGTC
>JANNFV010000077.1:0-4280 GCA_031380285.1 Hyphomicrobiales bacterium
CAATACAACGTATAATGTGACTCGGATCAGTGGGTCCAAATTGAATCTCAGTTTCATATCGACGATTGTTATCTTCATCCAACAACAATAGATCGAGTCGGCCGCCGCCTTGAATCACACGTTCACGGTCAAGCACACGAAGCTCGCCAAGCCCGAGAATAGACGGATCTTCTGCAACCCGATCGTGCAACCATTTTTCGTTGAAGATGGGATGTTTTTGAAGCAATACCTTTTCGTGTTTGGCGTACTTGTTTGGCATTCTGGGCGGCGGCAGGCGCGCTCAGGATGAGGAGCGCGGCATTCGGCTCAGATGTTTTGGGGATAGAGACATCATGAAAGGTTCATCACGCCGTCATTTCCTGGCAAGTGCCGCAGGCAGCATCGCTGTTGCTTCGGTTGCCAAGGCGCAAGCCGTTCCCGACAAGGCCATCACCGACCTGCCGGACTGGTCGCGCTATCTCGGTGACGGGGTGGCCGCACGACCCTATGGCAAGCCTTCGAAGCACGAGGCGCATGTGGTGCGCCGCGATGTGGAATGGCTGACGGCCAGCCGCGAGAGCTCGGTCAATTTCACCCCGCTGCATGAACTCGACGGCATCATCACGCCCAGCGGATTGTGCTTCGAGCGCCATCACGGCGGCGTCGCGGAGATTGACCCGGCGCAATACCGGCTGATGCTCTCCGGACTGGTCGGCAAGCCGCTGGTTTTCACGCTCGATGAACTCAAGCGGTTCCCCCGCATCAACCGCGTGCATTTTCTGGAATGCGCGGCAAATTCGGGCATGGAGTGGCGCGGCGCACAGCTCAACGGCTGCCAGTTCACGCACGGCATGGTCCACAACGTGATGTATACCGGCGTGCCGCTGAAACACCTGCTGAACGAAGCGGGCGTGAAGGCCGGGGGCAAATGGGTGATCGCGGAAGGCGCTGACTCGTCGGGCATGAACCGCTCGATCCCGCTGACGAAGGCGCTGGACGATTGCATCGTGGCGTTCCGGATGAATGGCGAGATGCTGCGTCCCGAGCAGGGCTATCCCGTCCGCCTCGTCGTGCCGGGCTGGGAAGGCAACATGTGGGTCAAGTGGTTGCGGCGCCTGGAGGTGACGGATGTGCCGCTGCTCGCCCGGGAGGAAACCTCGAAATACACCGACCTGATGGCGGATGGGCGTTCGCGGCGTTTCACCTTCATCATGGATGCGAAATCGGTGGTGACCAACCCGTCGCCGCAGGCCCCGTTGAGGCACAAGGGGCAGAATGTGCTCTCGGGCCTCGCCTGGTCCGGGCGCGGCACCATCCGCCGCGTGGACGTGACGCTGGATGGCGGGCGCAACTGGCAGGAGGCGCGCATCGACGGCCCGGTGCTCGACCGCTCGCTGACCCGCTTCTATGTGGATTTCGACTGGCAGGGGCAGGAGCTGATGATCCAGTCCCGCGCGCATGATTCCACCGGCTATGTGCAGCCGACCAAGGATGAGCTGAGGGCCGTGCGCGGCGTCAACTCGATCTACCACAACAACGGCATCCAGACCTGGCTGGTGCGGCCCAATGGCGAGACGGAAAATGTCGAGATTTCCTAGTGTCGCCACTGGCACGAGCCCTCATCCTGAGCCTGTCGAAGGATCGAGGGCGGCGGTTCAGGAGATGGCTGGTTCATCCTTCGACGGGCTCACGACGAGGATTGCTGGTGCAATGGCTCTTGCCCTTGTCGCTGTCTTTCCTGCATTCGCCCAGCAAAAGTCCCCTGATGCAAAGTCTTTCAACCTTGGCCGTGCCGCTCATGCGGACGAACTGAAGGCCTGGGACATCTCCATCCTGCCGGATGGACGCGGCCTGCCCGTGGGCAAAGGCACGGCGAAGAAGGGCGAGGATATCTTCGTTGAAAAATGCGCGGCCTGCCACGGCGAGTTCGGCGAGGGCGTGGGCCGCTGGCCAGCACTTGCGGGCGGCAATGGCTCGTTGAAGAACGACCGCCCGGAAAAGACCGTCGCCTCCTTCTGGCCGGCGCCCACCACGCTGTTCGACTACCTGCGCCGCGCCATGCCCTATGGCAACGCCCAGTCGCTGGAGGCTGACGAGCTCTATGCCTTGTCCGCCTATATCCTGCACATGGGGGACGTGATCAAGGATGTGGATCTCGAGGTGAACGAGAAAACCTTTGCCGCCATCAAGATGCCCAATGGCGGCGGCTTCTTCGATGATGACAGGGAGGTTGCGGAGAAGGCGTTCTGGCGCAAGACTGTCTGCATGAAGGATTGCAAGAAGGAGCCAGCCAAAGTGACGGGTCGGGCGATGGTGCTGGATGTCACGCCTGACTCCAAGACTGCGCCGAGGGTGGAATGAGAGCAGCGGCCTTTGGCCTGGCGTTGCTCGTTCCCGCAGCGGCTTTCGCACAGGCCAGGGGAGACAAGGCGCTGGGCGAGTATCTCTCGGCGGAATGCGTGACCTGCCATCAACGCAGCGGCAAGGCGGTTGGTGCCATCCCGCCCATTGTCGGCATCGATGAAGAGAGCTTTACGGCCCTGATGAATGCCTACCGAAAGAAGGAGCGCGACAATCAGGTGATGCAGACCATTGCCGCCAAGTTCAGCGATGAGGAGATCGCGGCGCTGGCGGCCTATTTCGAGAGCATCAAGCCGAAACCTTGACCGGCGGTCGCTTGATTTGTCAATTTTTATGTGTATTTAAAAAAATAACACTGGGAGAAACGTTGAATGGATCTTGATCGCCGTGCACTCATCGGAGGAGCTGCGTTGACGGGGGCTGCCCTTGCGGCTCCTGCGGTCTTGGCCATGCAGCGACTGGAGGACCTGAAGAAGGAAGCGGATGTCGCCTGCCTCTACCACTGCGATTTCGGCGACGTGTCGCGGTTTCAGCAACTCGTGCAGAATATTGCCAATCACTATTCGGTCTATGGCAACCCGCTGGCCCTGCAATTGGCCGTGGTTGTGCATGGGCAAGGTCTCAAGTTCTTCCTCGACGGCCTGGATGGAACGCCATGGAAGGACGAGCGCATCGACCCTGCGATCTTTCAGCGCGTTACCGATCAGTCCAAGAATGGCTTGAAGGTCTATCTCTGCAACATCACTTTCGAGCGTCTGAAAATCAGCCGTGACAAGGCCCACAAGGCTGATTTCATCAGCCTTGTTCCATCAGGTGTCGCTGCTGTCGCTGCGTTGCAAGCCAAGGGTTTCGGGTATCTGAAGGTCGGCTGACGAAGTCGTGGGCTATCAAGGCAATTCCAAGGAGAGATACATGAGCAACAGAAGGCAGTTTTTGGGAGCGGGAGCTGCGGCCATTGCTTCCGCACTTGCGATGCCAGCCATCGCCCATATCAGGCCGCGCGTTGTCGTGGTTGGCGGTGGACCGGGTGGTGCTACCGCAGCGAAATACGTGGCGCGTGAAACCAATGCTGCGCTGGATGTGGTGCTGGTCGAGCCGTCACGGCAGTTCACCACCTGCTTCCACTCCAATCTGTTCCTCGGAGGCTTCCGGTCTTTCCAGTCGATCACCCACGGCTATGACAAGCTGGCATCGACCTACGGCATCCGGATGAACCACCAGATGGCGGCAGGCGTGGACCGCGCCGCAAGGCAGGTGGTGCTGGCCGATGGCTCGCGCCTCAGCTACGACCGACTGATCCTCTCGCCGGGCATCGACCTGCGCTATGACTCGGTGGCGGGCTGGGGCCAGCAGCACGAAGAGGCGATGCCGCATGCCTGGAAGGCAGGTCCGCAGACGCAGCTGCTCAAGAATCGCCTGGATGCGGTGCCCGATGGTGGTCTCGTGGTGATGGTGGCACCACCTGTGCCATACCGCTGCCCGCCCGGCCCCTATGAGCGCGTCTCCATGATGGCGCATGTGTTGAAGAAGGCGGGCAAGACCAAGGCCAAGATCGTGGTGCTTGATCCCAAGGAGCGCTTCTCCAAGCAGGCGCTGTTCCAGGAGGGCTGGGAACGGCTCTATCCCGGCATGGTGGAGTGGCTTGGCCCTGGCGTGCACAGCGGCATCAAGGGTGTCGATCCGCGCACCAACACGGTCGAGACGGGTTTCGAGACCTACAAGAACGCCGCGCTCGTCAACGTGATTCCCGCGCAGTTCGCTGGCAAGATCGCGAGGGATGCCGGTCTGGCGAATGCTTCAGGCTATTGCCCCATCGACCCGGCCACAATGCGCTCGATGGCTGATCCCAATATCTATGTCATCGGCGATGCCTCGATTGCGGGCGACATGCCGAAATCGGCCTTCTCCGCCAACAGCCAGGCCAAGGTGGCGGCGATGAG
>JANNFV010000113.1:0-8796 GCA_031380285.1 Hyphomicrobiales bacterium
CTTGCGCCACCCGGAATTTCAAGAGTCCGAGGTTTCGCAACCGCAGAGGCTCAAGCATAAAATAGTCGAGAGGATTGGCCATTGGGTCCGGGAGAGGTCAGGTTTGAAGGAAGCTGGTCAGGTAATCGCAGGGTCTTTTGCTATAGACAGCCTTTCAATCAACGGCAATTCACCCGCCGCGAAATTCGCCGACAACCCGCCGAAGCTGATTGAGGATGGCAAGGCATGCTAGCCCGTACACGAAAGCGAAGATGATGCCATTCTTGAGCAGTTGCAGGTATTGCGGGGCATCCAGGATCAGCAGCTTTCCGGCCCAGATTCCGGCGGAGGAAGCAGCTATTGCAAAGAAAGCGAAAGCCAAGGGTTGTTGCAGGGAAAGGTCGATGCCCGCGAGCCGCAGTTGAACAATGGCGATCAAACACGTCAGATGGGCAACGATCAGGCTTGCCAGCAGATACCCCGTCAGGCCAAGGCCCAGTCCGAACATCAATGTTGAGCCGATGGCCAGGGTCATGACCGCAGCCATCAGGAGCATATAACTGGCGAACCGCATGCGTCCAATGATCTGAAGCAAGCGGTACATTGGCAGGAGGATTGTGCTGACGGGCAAGGCGGCCGCTTGAATTTCCAGAACCGAGGCTGCTAGCGCAACGGCAGTTCCATCGAACTTTCCGCGCTCCAGCACCACACTGATGATTGCGCGGGCGTTAAATGCCAAGAACATGGCGCAGGGTATCGCCAGGATCAGCAGGCCCGTGATGATGCGTCCCAGCTTCTTGGCACGGTCTTGCTCTCCCGAAAGCGGCACCATGAAGGCATCGCGAAAGCCGAGAAGTGCAGAAACCTGCCCGGTCATCAATGATGCGTAACTGCTGGCGGCAATCGCCCCATTCGGCAGATGGGAAGCGAGGAAGCGATCAACCAGCATGCTGAGGGTTGCGATCTGGTTGACGGCAGCGAAACGGGAAATCTGTCTAACGACGCCCCAGGATTGTCCGCTGGAGCGATGGTGTAATTGAAAGGGCACCGGTAGACCAGGCAGCATGGATACGAGTGCAACTCCGTATCCTGCCGCATAGGCAACGGCGATGGCAAAAACACCTGGATGCCAGAGCAGGATGACCAGAAGCGATATGATCGTGACGATGATCTCAGCCATCATGAAGCGACGAAAACGGCTTTCCGCCTTCAGCAGCGAACCAACCGCGTAGTATGGAACTGAAATCACGATCCATGGAACAAACCACCATGCCAGGCTTTGCATCGCTTGGCGCTCAAGTCCGGAAAGCCCGGTCATGATGAACCGTGCTGCCAAAGGCACGGCAAGCATGAACAGGATCGCGGCGGCAATGCCCAGCAAGGTTGCAATCACGATGACGCGCAGGCCGATCTGCCCAAAGCCTTCCCTGTCGCCCTTTTCAAGCCGGTTGACCAGCAACGGCACCGTTGCGTTCTCCATCACCGAGCCAAGGCCAAACCCGATTACAGCAGCCAGCGAAAAAACCAGCAGGTAGAGGTCCATCGACCGTTCCATGCCGAACGCCGATGCGATGATGAGTTGCCGCAGGAAGGCAATGAGCTGCACCGCCAGCGTGCCGCTGAACACCACCGCCAGGAGGCGCAGGAAGGATGCCTCGCGCGCCATCGCTTCAGCGCCCGAGCAACTTGGCGGCTGCCGCCCGCAAGCGTGCCCGGTTGGCCCCCAGCCACTGGTAGCGCAGGGCGCGTGTCCGGTGGGCGCGCAGGATGGCAGCAGCATTGATCGGTGGCGGTTCAGCCGTGCCGGGCGTGGCTGCGATGAACCAGCTGTCCCTGACCTTGCGGCGCAACACGGTGCGGTAACCAGCACGGGCGAGCAGCCCTTCGAGCGAATCCACGGTGGGAATGAAGGTATGCATGTAGGCCGGGCCGCCCTGGCAGGTGTAGGCGAGGTGATCTGCGATCACGATGGCAAGGTGCCCGTTCGGCTTCAGCAGGGATCGCAGGCGCTCCAGATAGGTCTTTGGATCGGTGATGAAGTAGATGGCATAGGCGATCTGGATCAGGTCGAACGGCGCGTCCCAGTGCTGGTTCTCGACCGGGCCAATCCGTGACGTGATGCCGAGCTCGGCGTGCATGGGCTTGACGGTCTGGTCAATGTCATTGCCTTCCGCCAGCCATCCCTTGTCCTGGAAGCGCTTGACGGTCAGGCCCAGGCCGCAGGCGATGTCGAGGAAGCGGCCTTGCTCGCTGCCGGTGTGCAGACCCGAGAACATTTCCCAGGAACGGTCTGCGCCAATCCGCGCGATCCTGCGCCGCTCGTCCCAGCTTGCCGTATCGTCAGAAGCCGTGGTTCGGTTGCTTTGCCAAAGTTCCTCGACCGTCGCGAGGTCTGGCTGGTAGGCAGGCGAGGCGTTGCCGCAGGTCTCGCAGAGGAACCACTGATAGTCGAGCGCATGACCACGGCGGGCCAGCACCGCATCGGCCTCGGCATTGCGCTCGAACGGTACAGGGATCATCTGGCTGCCGCCGCAGATCGGGCATGTCATGGGCTGGTCGCTCCAGTGCCGACAGATGGGCGGTGCTCTGCCGCTTGAAGTGGGTTTGATCTAACCGCTGGGACTGTGATCGGCAAGACGCGCTAGACGCGCTTCCGATAGGTCATGGTTTCGGCGTTGTCCTGGACCAACTCATAGCCTGCCTTTTCGAAGAGGTGGCGTGAACGGTTGTTTTCTCGGCGGATAACCGCCGTGATGACTTGAATCGACGGTCGATGGGCCAAGGCCCACAATTCGCTTTGCCGCAAGAGGTCACCGGAGAGGCCTCGTCCCTGAGCCTCCGGTGCGACAGCGATGGAGACCGTTGCACCACCGACATCGTCGAAATCGAAGCGGGTGGTTCCGATGGCCTTGTCGGCATTCACGCCGATCAGCAGCAGGCGATCAGGATTTGTCAGCGTGTTGTCCAGCCACGCCTTGTGGCTGTCGAGGGGGATTGTCGCGGTTGTCAGGGAGGCGGCCCGAGTTGCCGGATCGTTGCGCAGGTCCAGGAGCCACTCGGCATCGGAGCGCACTGCATGCCTGAGGTGCAACGAGGGCTTGTCGGCGATGATTGCATCCGCCACGCGCCTTGTTCCAAGCCCATCCACCAGCACCGCACCCCGTGCACCCAAGCGCTGGCGGAGCGATTCATGGACGACAAGCGCACCAAGCTGTGCATCAAAAGCGTCGAGATCATCTGGGGCGGATTGTCGGACCAGTTCCATTCCGCCGAGCTTCTCAAGCGCCTCTGCGCCGGGCTGTTGATTGTCGGCGAGCACCAGCGTCAGGCTGGGCAGCGCTGAGGCACAGCGCTCCAACGCGGCCCCGCCCGCCGCGCCTATCGCCAGATCAGCCCTGGCACAAAGTTCCGGCATCGCGTTCGTGTCGACATGCAGGGTGGTTGCAGGGCGGGCAGAACAGAACGCTTGAACCTCGTCGAGACGCGGATTGATCGCCCCTGTCACCACATCCACCGCGAGGCCGGACCAGCGTTCCGCCATGAGGCGGCGGAGGATGGCCGATGTCAGGTTCAACGGATCACCCGCCGTCTGGAACAGCAGCAACCGCTGAACGGTGTGGGATGCCGCACGGTTTTGCCGTGCCTGCGCGAAGTCAGGATGGATCAGTGCGAAGGCTGGCCCCAGCATGCGCTGGCATGGATCGGGAACGCGCCCATCGTATCGCGCGATGCCCAGATTGCTGACATTGTGATCGAGCAGCAGGTCGCAGGCATGCGGTCGGTCTGCGAGGTCGTCGATCACCATGATCCGGTGGGCCTTGGGCCGCAGCATTTCTTGCCAGCGCTGGTCCAGGGCGTAGTGATCCACCACCAGCCAGTCCACGGGTTGCGGCAGGGCAGAGATCGTCGCTGCGGCATCGGACTGCCAGCCCCAGGGCAGCCAGGCCGCGTGGGTAGCAGCCTCCACAGTCGCAGTGGGTTGCGCGGGTACAGGATTCAGGGGTTTGAACGCATGGCCGCGGGCCGTGATCGTGCCGCGCCATGCCTCGGTCGAAGGCGCACCCAGAAACAGGCATTCGGCACCCCGTCGCGCCAACTCATCCGCCAGCGTCAGGCAGCGCATCAGATGGCCGGAGCCGATCTCGACAGAGGCATCGCAGCGAAACCCGATCCTCATGCGGTCAGCGCAGCTTGAACAGCGGCACCAGCGGCTCGCAGCGCAGATACTGCTTCATCGCCCGGTTGTGGATGGCGTCTGCCAGGATGGGGAAGACCTCGGCATAGACCTTCAGAACCTGGTCGATATCTGCGTCTTCGTGGGCGTAATTGAGATTGTGCGTGCCGAAACTCAACACGCCGCGGGCCTGCATCTCCTGCATGAACAGCGTCTTGATCTCGAAGCTGGAATAGCCGCCCGCATCCTGCATCAGCAAGAAGCCCCAGGTGGGATGGCCCGAGGTGGAGAGCGCCTCGCCCAACTCATTGGCAGCGATCAGCCCTGCGGTTTCGTCCAGCATGCGCTGACCGCGCCGGGTCAAGGTTTCCACGACGGGCTCGCGCTTCAGCTTGTCCATCGTGGCACATGCGGCAGCCAGCGACAGGGCCTCGCCGCCCATGGTGAAGGAGAAGAAGATTTCCTCCATGAGCTGCATCACGTCGGCGCGTCCAGCGACGGCTGCCAGGGGATAGCCGTTGGCGATGCCCTTGCCGAAGGTGGAGAGGTCGGGCAACACGCCGAACAGCTCCTGTGCCCCGCCATTGGCGTAGCGGAAGCCGGTGATGGTTTCGTCGAACACCAGAAGCGCCCCATGGGCATGGGTGAGCGCCTTGACCCCTTCGAGGTAGCCCGGCTTGGGGAAGGCCACGTTCATCGGCTCCATCACGACGGCGGCAAAGTCACCGGGATGGGCTTTCAGCAGGGCTTCAAGCGCGGCGAGATCATTGTAGGGAAAGGCATGGGTCAGGTCGCGCACGGCCTGCGGCACGCCCCGGTTGCGCTGGGTGGAGCCGATATACCAGTCCTGCCAGCCGTGGTAACCGCAGACCGCGATGTGATCACGCCCGGTGAAGGCGCGGGCGATACGGACGGCGCCGGAGGTCGCGTCCGAGCCATTCTTGCCGAAGCGAACCTTTTCGGCGGAAGGCACCATTTCCACGATGCGCTCCGCCACTTCCATTTCAAGCCGGTGGGGCAGCGAGAAGATGACGCCATCCTCGATCTGTGCCTTGACCGCTGCGGTGACATCGGGGTCATTGTAGCCCAGCGTCACCGAGGCAAGGCTTGAGATCATGTCGATGTATTCGTGGCCATCGGCATCCCAGACGCGGCAGCCTTCGGCGCGGGTCAAGAAATAGGGCGAGACGCCGTGCGGAAACTGGGTGCGGGATTTCGAGAAGGTCTGGCTGCCCAGCGGGATGGTCCGTTCGGCACGGGCGAGCAGTTCTTCGGATTTGGCGTAGCGCGATGACATGACACAGCTCTTAGGCGATCTGGCCCTCGGCTGCCAGAGACTTCAGGAGCCCTTCGTTGCGCAGGATATCACCGTTGATGCCGCCAAGCTCCGGGCGCTGCTGGAGCAGGCGCAGGATATCATTCGTGCCAAAGGCCGGGTTCGAAGGATAAAGCGCCTCGTAGATCGCCGTGACAAAGGCAAAGTCGCGCGGTTCGTCCACGGTCCAGCGTAGGGCTGAAAGGTCGGGCGATCCGGTGACGGCGTGCAGACGAAATCGCTGTGGGTTGCGGTGGATCGCCAGGGTGACGTGCTCGCGCTCGGCGGGGCTGCGGGGTTCCGAGGCGATCTGGCGCATAACAGTGCCGCGCATGATTTCCGCATCCAGACCGTCGGGAAAGGTCGGGTTCAGGGCCGTCGAGCCATAGTCGGCATCTGATCCAAGCGTTTCGCTCACAAGCCGGTCGATCAGCGATGGATCGGCCAGCGGGCAATCCCCGGTCAGCCGCACCACCCATCGCGGATCGAAGGGGGCGGCGGCGGTGATGAAGCGCTCCAGCACATCGTCCAGTGATCCCCGATGCACCGGGATGCCACTTGTTGCGACCACTTCGGCCAGCGCATCGTCAGAAGCGTCGGTGCTGGTCGCCAGCACGAGGGCGTCAAGGCGTTTCGCGCGTTTCAGGCGCTCGATCTGGCGCAGGATCATGGGTTGGCCGAGAACGGGCAGCAGCACCTTGCCGGGCAGGCGGCTGGAGGAGGTGCGGGCCTGCAGAACTCCAAGCACAGGGGCGGGCGATTGTGCGTTCACGACCTTAGGCTTTCGGCCAGCGGCGGGGGTCCACTGCCTCGCTGTCCTGCGTGGCGAGCGAAGGCCAGTCAAGAGTCGTCGCATCGGAATGCGCCGCCGTGATGATCGCATCGAGATGGGCGGTGCTGTGCACACCCACCACGATCTTCTCGATCTCCTGGCACGCGAGGCCAAAACGAATAGCGGCGGCGAGCGGTGAAACGCCATGCTGTGCGCAATGTGTCCACCAGCGCTCCAGATCGGGGAGGAGCCGGGCGAGATGTGGCGGACACTCCGCAGGGGCCTGCAGCAGCAGGCCTTGCAGGAACAGCGAGCGGGCGTGGATGGCAATCCCGCGCGCGGCAAGCCTGGCGATCGTGCCGTCACGCAGCAGGCGCTGATCCAGCACATTCAGCGGCAGTTGGACGAGGTCTGGCGCAAAGCGGGCAAGAACGGCATCCAGGTCCGCACGGTCATAGATCGAAACGCCGATGCGCCGGACGAGGCCCTGGCTGCGCCAGGATTCCATGCGCTGCCAGAGACGCTCCCCTTCAGGCCCAAGCAGATCATCGACGGCGTGAACCAGCACGCCATCGACCGCCGGGATCGCCAGCGTTTCCAGCGACTGGAAGAATCGGGCCTCGATGCGGGCAAGGTCTGGCTGAGTGGCAGCAACGGGGCCAAAAGGCTGCGTCTTGGTGATGATCCTGAAGGATTGAGCGACTGCCACCGTGCCCAGAACGGACTCGGCATCGCCATAGGCTGCCGCTGTGTCGAGCGTATCGATGCCGGCTGTCTTGGCCCTGGCGAGGATCGCGCGCACCTCCGCTTCCGGCACGCGCCCGCCGCCATGGGTGACGCCGTAGTTCAAGCCAAACTGGACCGTGCCAAGCGCGAGTTTGCCATTGGCAAGCCGGGAGGCAGCGGTCATGGCGCTCATGCGCCCCGCAGGGAGCGCTTCAGGACGGCAACAACCTCGTCCTGCTGCTGGTCCGACAGCGTGGCATAGAGCGGCAGCGACAGGGCTTCGCTGTAGTAAGCCTCGGCCTCGGGAAACTGTCCGGGCTGGAAGCCCATCTTGCGGTAATAGGGCTGCAGATGGACCGGGATATAATGCACGTTGACGCCGATTCCGCCTGCCCGCATCGCCTCGAAGACCTCGCGTCGGGTGCGGCTGATTTTGTCCAGCCTGAGCCGGATCGGATAGAGATGCAGGGCGGAATGGCTGTCGGGATGCTGCCAGGGCGTGATGACTGGAAGGTTGGCCAGCAGCAATTCATAGCGTTGGGCAAGGCGGTGGCGCTCGGCGATGAAGGGCTGGAGCCGCTTCATCTGGCTGGTGCCCAGTGCCGCCTGGATATCCGTCATGCGGTAGTTCAGGCCAAGCGTGATCTGCTGGTAGTACCAGGGGCCTTCGCTCTCCCATTCCATGCGGGCGGGATCGCGTGTCATGCCATGCGAGCGCAACTCTGTCAGGCGCGTGGCCAATTCCGGGTCGCGTGTCGTGCAGATGCCGCCTTCCGCCGTGGTGACGATCTTCACCGGATGGAAGGAGAAGACGCAGATGTCGCTGAAGCGGCAATCCCCAACCATGCCATCGCGGTAGGTCGCGCCAATGGCGTGGGAGGCATCCTCGATGATGCGGAAGCCATAGCGCCGGGAGAGCGCGTGAATCGCCTCCATCTCGCAGGATTGCCCGCCGAAATGCACCGGCATGACGATTTTCGGCAGACGGCCCGCCTTGTCGGCCTGGTCGAGTTTGGCCGCGAGGGCTGCAACGCTCATGCAATAGGTGCGGCGGTCCGTGTCGACGAAATCGACCGTGGCCCCGCAGTAGAGCGCCGCATTGGATGATGCGAGGAAGGTGTTGGGTGCCGTCCACAACACATCGCCTGGTCCCAGGTCGAGTGCCAGACAGGCGATGTGAAGGGCGGCGGTTGCGCTGCTCACCGCCACCGCGAACGGGGCCTGGGTGGCGGTCATGATGGCGTGCTCGAAGGCCGTGATCGCTGGTCCCTGTGTCAGGAAATCGGACTTCAGCACGGCAACAACCGCGTCGATGTCTTCCTGGCTGATGTCCTGGCGACCGTAGGGGATCATGCGCGCTCGATGAGTTCTCTGATCTCGGGAACGGAGAGGAAGTGGCCGTTGGTGCCGGAACTGTATTCGAATTCCGGATGCACGTTTGCGCCATCTTCTCCCAATCCGTTCCGGTGAAAGTCCGGATGGGTGTAGAAGGTGATCGAGGGCTGGATGACGTAGTGGTCCTTGAAGGCCAGCGTCAGGTGCGCATCGTCCAGCGGGCACATCACCTCGTGCAGCTTCTCACCCGGGCGGATGCCGATGGTGCGGTGCGCCATGCCCGGTGCGACAGCCTCCGCCAGATCGGTGATGTGGGCTGACGGGATCTTCGGCACGAAGATTTCGCCGCCATGCATGCGCTGGAATGCCTTCAGCACGAACTCGACGCCGTCATCCAGCGTGATCCAGAACCGGGTCATGCGCGGATCTGTGATGGGCAGGTCCTTGGCAACCGGTAGACGGTATTGAAACGGATCGCCGTTCAAGATCTGGCCA
>JANNFV010000147.1:0-5194 GCA_031380285.1 Hyphomicrobiales bacterium
CGCTCCAGCAGTGCCGCCCGTGCGACAGCCTGACCCAAGGCCAGATGCGGCGGTGCAGCCCGTCACACTTTCCGTGACCGAAATCAGGACGCTGGTCCGCGATCCCTACGCCATCTACGCCCGCCATGTGCTTGACCTGCAACCGCTTGAGCCGCTGGAGGCGGGCGTGGACGGGCGGGATCGCGGCACCCTCATCCACGACGTGCTGGCCGCATTTGTCGAGGCGAGTGCCCGGCAATGGCCGAAAGACCCGCTGGCCGAGCTTCTGAAGCTTGGCCGGAAAGGCTTTGAACCCTTTGCCCATATCGAAGCGGTGAGCGCCTTCTGGTGGCCGGTGTTCGAAAAGATCGCGGCGTGGTTCGTTGGCTGGGAGGTGGACCGCCGTCAGGGAGTGGTCGCGACCGCTGTCGAGACGGATGCCGCGCTGATCCTGCCGCTGGACGACGGCACCCAGTTCAGGCTGAAAGCCAGGGCGGACCGTATCGATCTCACCAGTGATGGCATGGTGTCGCTCGTCGATTACAAGACCGGCAAGCCTCCCACTGGAGAGCAGGTCGCGGTGGGACTCGACCCGCAACTGACGCTGATGGCTTTCATGGCTGCCAAAGGGCTGTTCGAGACAGTGCCAGGCGGCAAGGTCTCGGCTATCTCGCATGTAAAACTGGGGGCGGAGTCGGAGGAAATCCTGCCAAAATTCGAGAAGAAACTGTTCACACCGGATGACATCGAGCGATTCGCGGCCCTGCATGTCGCTGGCCTCAAGCAGACGCTGGAACGCCTCCGCCGCAAGGAGATCGGCTTCAAGTCGCGCCAGAGGATGGAAAAGCAAGGCGACAGCACCGACTACGACCATCTCGCGCGCACCAGGGAGTGGATGGCAGAAGCTGAGGAATAGGCGCAAATTGGACGCCAGACTGCGAACCGGCTAGTGCGTGCGACAGGGAATCATCCCGTTTCTTCGCATCCACCATACAATGAGCGGCCCATGACCATTCACTCCCACAAGGGCGACCTGCCGGACGGCATCGATTTTGGCGCAGCCGTGGCCATCGATACCGAGACGATGGGGCTGAACCCGCACCGTGACCGCCTTTGCGCCGTGCAGCTCTCCTCCGGCGATGGCAATGCCCATGTCGTGCAGATCATGCCGGGGCAGAAGAAAGCTCCCAATCTTGTCGCTCTCCTGAAGGACCGGAAGGTGGTGAAGATCTTCCATTTCGCCCGCTTCGACATCGCGGTGCTGCAGCAGAGTTTCGGCGTGGTGACCGGCCCTCTCTATTGCACCAAGATTGCCTCGCGCCTCACCCGCACCTTCACCGACCGCCATGGCCTCAAGGATCTGGTAAAGGAACTGACCGGGGCGGAACTCTCCAAGCAGCAGCAGTCATCGGATTGGGGCGCGGAGCAGTTTACCGAGGCGCAACTGACCTATGCCGCCTCCGATGTGCTCTACCTGCACGAGTTGCGCCGGAAGCTCGATGTCATGCTCGCCCGCGAAGGGCGCACCGCCCTTGCCGACGATTGCTTCCGCTTCCTGCCAACACGGGCCAAGCTTGATTTGCTTGGCTGGCCAGAAGCGGATATTTTCGCCCATAGCTGATGGCGGGCCCGAACCAAGGCAGTTCATCAACGATTTCGCCTTAACTTCGCCATCTCGATCGGGCGGTGAAAGAGTGATACGAACAGGTCCGGGATCTTGCCTCCCGACCATGCAGGAACGGAATGAAGCTGGTTGCACTCTTGCGGACACGGATTGCGCGGTGGCGTGCTGCCCCGGTCGCAACCATGCCCGCGTTACAACCGGCCCCCGATGACGGCACCTATTCGGTGGCCATGCGGCACAGCAGCCGCGTGCGCTTCATGCGGAAAGCCATCCCGGTGACCTGCATCGCGGCCGTTGTCGGACCCATCGCCTGGGGTGTGGTGGCTCCCTTCGCGCGGTCCGTGGCGGATGTGAAGGTCGGGCCGATATCGGTTTCCGGCACCAAGGTCACGATGGAATCGCCCAAGCTCTCCGGCTTCAAGAAGGACAACAAGGCCTATGAGGTGACGGCCTTGCAGGCCATCCAGGATCTCAAGCAGCCCTCGGTCGTGGAGTTGAACAAGCTGACGGCGCGCATGGAGCAGGACGACAAGAAATTCGCCCGCCTGACCTCCGACTGGGGCAAGCTGGACCAGACGACGGACCGGCTGGATCTCAAGGGCAATGTCAAGGTGCGCACCGACAACGGCTACGAGGCTGATATGCTTTCCGCCCGTGTCAGCGTCAAATCAGGCGATGTCATCTCGACCGAGCCGGTGACGGTGCGCTCGCAGACCGGCACCATCAGCGCAGACCGCATCGAGGTGCGCGACAACGGCAAGCACGCCATCTTCGAAGGCCGCGTCCGCTCGGTCTTCACGCCGCAGGACGAGCCGGAGAAAAACGAGGCCACTGCACCCGCTGAGACCAGGACAAAGACGCAATGAACCGCTTTCTGCCGACCCTGCTGACCCCGACAGCGATCCTTCTTTGGGCCGCGATGGCCCAGTTGCCCGCAGGCGATGCCCTGGCGCAGGCCGCAAAGAAGCAGGACAGTGCCAAGCGTTCCGATCCCTTTGGCGGCTTCGGCGGCAATTCCAAGGAGCCGATCCGGATCGATGCCAACAAGCTCGAGGTCTTCGACAAGGAGCAGAAGGCCATCTACAGCGGCGACGTCATCGCCGTCCGTGGCACCACCACGACGCGCTCGACCGTGATGACGATTTTCTATGACAACAAGAAAGCCCAGCAGCAGCAGAGCGCAGGCGCCGTGCGCAATGCCAGTGGCGGCAATGCCGCAGCCCAGGATGGCGCTCTGAAGCGCATCGAGTTCAAGGGACCGGTCAGCGTGGTGAACGGCACGCAGACCGCCACGGCCAACGACATGGTCTATGATGCCATCGCCAAGGTCGTGACGCTCAAGGGCAACGCCGTCGTGGCGGACGGGCCCAACGTGCAGCGCGGTGAGTTGATGACCTACAACACGGAAGATTCCATCGCCACGATCACCAATCCGGTGCCAGGCGGGCGCGTCCAGGGCGTATTCACGCCCGGCAGCCAGGATGAGGCCAAGCCGAAAAGCACGCCGAAACGCAACGCTGGCGCACCGGCCACGAACTGATTGGGTGATTTTGGTCCGGCGCGGGTTTGCATGAGCGCGTGCTCCGCGATAGGGCTTTCCCGCATCATCGGTCTTTGCCTTCGGCAGACACCGCCCGCAGCAACGGATGACCACGCGTGAATTTTTCTTTCTGGAAGCGCAGTCAGGCGAGCCAACCGGCAGCAAGCATCAAGCTTGCCGATCCGGCGCTCCATGATCTTGCAGAAAGCTTCCCCGCGGCGGACGCACTGCCCGAGACTGCCAGGGTTGCTGCGCATAACCCGCTGATTGCTGCCGACACGCTCTCCGCCCATGGGCTGTGCAAGAGCTTCAAGGGGCGGCGTGTGGTCAATGGCGTGACGCTCAATGTCCGCAAGGGCGAGGCCGTGGGCCTGCTGGGACCGAATGGCGCGGGCAAGACAACGGCTTTCTACATGATTACCGGCCTGCTGGAGGCGGACGAAGGCGAGGTGACCCTGGAGGGCAACAACATCACGCCGCTACCGATGTATCGCCGCGCACGCCTGGGCATCGGCTATCTGCCACAGGAAGCTTCTATCTTCCGGGGACTGACCGTCGAGGACAACATCCGCGCTGTCCTGGAGGTTGTGGAACCGAACCGCAAGCGTCGGGAAGAGCAACTCGACGAGTTGCTGAACGAGTTCAACATCACCAAGCTGCGCAAGTCTCCCTCGATCGCGCTGTCGGGTGGTGAACGCCGCCGTTGCGAGATCGCCCGGGCGCTGGCGGGACGCCCCAAATTCATGCTGCTGGACGAGCCTTTCGCGGGCATCGATCCCATCGCGGTTGGGGATATCCAGAACCTGGTGCATCACCTCAAGGCGCGGGGCATCGGCGTGCTGATCACCGACCACAACGTGCGCGAGACCCTGACGCTGACCGACCGCGCCTACATCATCCATTCCGGCAAGGTGCTGATGGAGGGCAAGCCGCAGGAGGTGATCGATCACCCGGATGTGCGGCGGCTCTATCTGGGCGAAGACTTCCGGATGTAAGGGGCGCATTGCTCTGTTTCGCGAGCAAAACCCCTGATTTCTCAGAGTTACGCAACGTCGCCCGATGGGCTTCAATGCAGCAATGCGTATCCTTGGCATTTTTCTGCTGCTGACACTTGCCGCCTGCGCCCGGCCTGAACGGACTACGAGCCACGCGGACTGGATGCGCGAGGCCACGCGCATCTGGCCGGGCGAGACCAAGGCCCGGGTGATCGCTGCGGCAGAAGCCGTGGTCAAGCATTCCGACCCCCGGGATATCCAGGTCGAGTACAGCAAACAGGGGTTCGTCGCCCGGCGGAAGTTCTTTCTCTACGCCGTGCTGGCGACGGCGAGTGGCGAGGACCGATGGACCTTCCACGCCTCCGAGAATGCGGAGGGTGCCAGCGCCTCCGTCCGTGTCATCCAGCGTGGGACGGCACAGTCTGGTCGATTTAGCGAGCGTTTCCGGGAAAACCAGGTCTATGTGGGCAGCCTGCGGTTGTTCTACGCGCGGATCGACTATCTGCTGGGCCGCCGCGAGGACTGGATCAGCTGTTCACAGGCCGTGGAAAAACTGACGCTTCCTGCTGAAGCTCCCGGCCTGCAGGCCCTGTGCAGCATCACCCATCAGGGAGCGGACGCGCCGCCGCCGTCAAAAGCGCCGCCGAAGCAGAAGCCCGTGACGGAGACGAAGAAGGGTCCACCGGAGCCGCCGCAGATCGCGGGTGGCGAGGATCAGGACTGAACGCGGTGGAGCCTCAGTGGAGGCTCACCGTCTCCAGCTCGTGCTCCCAGGCATTGGCCAGCGCCGCCGCCTTTGAATCCGCCAGCAGGATCGGCGTTCCATCGGCAGAAAGCAGCGCGAACAGCTTCAGGCCTGGTGCCAGGTCGGGTGCTTGCGGGAAGGCCTTGCGGATATCCTCGGACCGCATGAGCCGGAGATAGGCAACCTGGCCCTCTCCGATCTGGGCGAGTTCCTCCGGCGTGATGCTGGTGAATGGCGCGGGCATCTGTTCCGCGCGGCGTGAGTCAGACTTGGTTCTTCCGGTCATGTCAAAGCCCCTTTCTGGCAGCTCT
>JANNFV010000223.1:0-3164 GCA_031380285.1 Hyphomicrobiales bacterium
CTTGGCCGACGGCATCGATCTTGCGCGCGAACTCGTCAACGAGCCGCCCAATGTGCTGACACCGGAGACTTTCGCCAAACGTGCCAAGGCGCTGGAGGAAGTCGGCGTCGATGTCGAAATTCTGGGCGAAAAGGAGCTGAAAAAGCTCGGAATGCGCGCATTGCTCGGTGTTGGTGCCGGATCGCAATATGAAAGCCAGGTGGCGATCATGCGCTGGAACGGCGCGAAGGATGCCAAGGCGCAACCCGTGGCGTTTGTGGGCAAGGGTGTGACCTTCGACACCGGTGGCATCTCGATCAAGCCAGCGGGCGGCATGGAGGACATGAAGGGCGACATGGCGGGTGCGGCCTGCGTCACCGGCCTGATGCATGCACTGGCGGCCCGCAAGGCCAAGGTCAATGCGATTGGCGTGATCGGCCTCGTCGAGAACATGCCGGACGCCAAGGCGCAGCGCCCCGGCGATATCGTGACGTCGATGTCCGGCCAGACCATCGAGATCATCAACACGGATGCCGAGGGGAGGTTGGTGTTGGCGGATGTGCTCTGGCACACGCAAGCGGCCTTCAAGCCCAAATTCATGGTCAATCTGGCAACATTGACCGGCGCGATCCTGGTTGCCCTCGGACAGGACCATGCCGGGCTATTCTCGAACAATGACGAGCTCTCCGAGCGGATCACGGCGGCGGGCAAGACAACGGGCGAGCGGGTGTGGCGGATGCCGCTCGATCCGGCCTACGACAAGATCATCGATTCGAAGTTCGCCGACGTGAAGAATTCCGGCGGACGCTTTGCGGGATCGATCACGGCGGCGCAGTTTCTCCAGCGTTTCGTCAATGACTGTCCCTGGGCGCATCTGGATGTGGCCGGAACGGCGATGGCGGCCAACCAGACCGAAATCAACCGCAGTTGGGGACCGGGCTGGGGCGTAAGATTGCTGAATCAACTTGTCGCTGATCAGTATGAAGACTGAAAATACAAGGTGATAGATGGAAATTCTCTTCTATCACTTGCAAAACAGCACGCTCGAGCAAGCCCTGCCGGGATTGCTCGAGAAAACCCTGTCACGCGGCTGGAAGGCCGTCGTCAGGGTGTCGAGCGAGGAGCGCATGAAGGCGCTCGACGATCATCTCTGGACCTTCAGCGACGAGAGTTTCCTGCCCCACGGCATCGATGCTGATGCCAACATTGCCGCATTGCCGATTGTCTTGTCGCTGTCCGATGCGCGGCTGAATGATGCCGAGGTGATGTTTGCTGTCGATGGCACTGACCTTCCGCAATCCGAGGGTTGGGCCCGCGCCGTCCTGATGTTCGAAGGCAATGATCCGGAGGCGCTCGACAAGGCCCGCGCCGCCTGGAAATCTGTCAAGGCAACGGGTCATGAAGCCACATATTGGCGGCAGGATGATTCCGGGCGCTGGGCAAAGATGGCTTGAGGTGTTTCGCCGCACCATCCTTGCGATTTCGCATTCGAGAATTGCGCCTTCTTCGAAAGTGGAAGACCCTTCAGCCCAGTGATCGTCCTGCGTGACGATTCGACCAACAGTGGGAATTTCGATGAAAAAATACATCGCAGAAATGTTTGGCACGGCAGTGCTGGTGTTCGTGGGCTGCGGCGCGGTTGTTGCTGTCAATCTGCTGGGCACGGGTTTGACACCACCTGCAGCGATGGGCGCATCCGTGCAGACCCAGGGCATCGTCGCGATCGCTTTGGCGTTTGGGCTGTCGGTGACGGCCATGGCCTATTGCATCGGCCCCGTATCGGGCTGCCATATCAACCCCGCCGTGACCGTGGCGCTGTGGGCCGCTGGTCGGTTCGACACCAGGGATGTGCCGGGCTACATCATCGCGCAGTGCATTGGCGGGTTCGTTGGTGCCGGCCTTCTGGCGACGATCCTGCTGGGCAAAACCGGTGGATATGCGATTGCTGGCGGCGTTTTCGGACAGAACACCTTCACAGGCTGGTCCGTGACCTCGGCCTTCCTCACGGAGTTTCTGGCGACGATGATCTTCACCGCCGTCATTCTCGGCGTGACCCAGGCCAAGGCAGGCTCCGGCCTCGTGGCTGGTCTCGTAATTGGTTTGACGCTGGCGCTGCTGCACCTCGCCTTCGTTCCGATCACCGGCAACTCGCTGAATCCGGCCCGCACGCTGGCTCCCAACATCTATGTCGGCGGCGCGGCCTTGCAGCAGTTGTGGCTCTACATCGTGGCACCGCTTGCGGGTGGCTTTGTGGCAGGCACGCTGTTCAAGATGAAGGTGATCTCCGCCGAGGATTGAGCCGAACGACGCTGACAAAACCTTGCAGGAATGTTGACGCGCGGGTATGGACCCCGCGCGTTTTCAATTCCCCACACAAGGAAGTTTTCCCATGGCCGTTCAGCGGACGTTTTCCATCATCAAGCCCGACGCGACGCGCCGCAACCTGACCGGTGCGGTCAACGCCATGATCGAGGGCGTCGGCCTGCGCATCGTGGCGCAGAAGCGCCTGCACATGACTCCTGCCCAGGCAGGCGCTTTCTACGCTGTCCACAAGGAGCGTCCATTCTACGGTGAGCTGGTGCAGCAGATGTCGGCAGCTCCCGTCGTCGTGCAGGTACTGGAAGGCGACAACGCCATTGCCCGCTATCGCGAAGTGATGGGTGCCACCAACCCGGCGAACGCCGCCGAGGGTACCATCCGCAAGGCGCATGCCTTGTCTGTCGGCGAGAACACGGTGCATGGCTCCGATGCGCCCGAGACGGCGGCCATCGAGATCGCGCAGTTCTTCTCCGGCAACGAGATCGTCGGCTAAGATCAGACACGAATTCCTGAATTTGAAAGGCGAGCTTCGGCTCGCCTTTTTTTTTTGGTCGCCGCTTTTTTCTTTGATTTTTCAGGGGAAAAACCTGCAAATATGGGCCTTCTCGCGCAACATTCCCCTGCTACCCTAGCGACAAAGGCGAAAACCCCATGCCCGATCTGCTTAACCTGCCGATTGCAACCCTGGCGCTGGCCTTCGGCTATCTGCTGGGCTCGATACCCTTTGGCATGGTGCTGACGCGGCTGGCGGGAACGGAGGATATCCGGTCCATCGGTTCGGGCAGCATCGGAGCCACCAACGTCCTGCGCACGGGCCGCAAGGGCCTGGCTGTCGTAACGATGCTGGGAGATGCGCTCAAGGGTAC
>JANNFV010000240.1:0-7710 GCA_031380285.1 Hyphomicrobiales bacterium
CGCACCTTGACGACGCGCTCGACACCCTTGTCACCGATGACGACGGGCACGCCGATGAACATGTCCTTCACGCCGTACTGACCCTTGAGATAGGCCGCGCAAGGCAGAATACGCTTCTGGTCCTTCAGGTAGCTCTCGGCCATGGCGATGGCGGAAGCCGCGGGCGCATAGAAGGCCGAACCGGTCTTCAGCAGATTGACGATCTCGCCGCCGCCCTTGCGGGTGCGCTCGACGATGGCATCGAGTTGCTCCTGGGTCAGCCACTTCATCTTGATCAGGTCAGGCAGAGGGATGCCGCCGACGGTCGAGTATCGCACCAGCGGCACCATGTCGTCGCCATGGCCGCCCAGCACGAAGGTCGAGATATCCTTGATCGAAACGCCGGTGGCTTCTTCCAGGAAATACGCCATGCGGGCCGAATCCAGCACGCCCGCCATGCCGACGATCTTGTTGGGCTTGACGCCGGAAAATTTCTGCAGCGCCCAGACCATCGCATCGAGCGGGTTGGTGATGCAGATCACGAAGGCCTTGGGCGCATATTGCTTGATGCCCTCGCCCACCGCCTTCATCACCTTGAGGTTGATGGCAACGAGGTCGTCGCGGCTCATGCCTGGCTTGCGCGGCACACCAGCCGTCACGATCACGACATCGGCGCCCGCAATGTCCTTATAGTCGTTGGTGCCCTTGTAGAGCGCATCAAAGCCATCGACGGCGGAGGATTCGACGAGATCCAGCGCCTTGCCCTGCGGAATGCCCTCGGCAATATCGAACAGGATGATGTCGCCCAGTTCCTTCATGCCCGCCAGATGGGCCAGTGTGCCGCCAATTTGGCCAGCACCGATGAGGGCGATCTTCTTGCGGGACATGGGATACCTCGAGGGTTGAACAATCCAGACACTGGCTCGAGCTTCGAGCCGCTTCCGGCCCGATGACTCATGCAGTGGGCATAATCAAGACAGGCGACCTGTACGGAAATGAGTCAATCAGCAGCTGATTGAGCTGTCGAATAGCCGGAAACAAAAAAATATCGCTATATTTTCAGTGGTTTAAATTATGCGCAGGACATCAAAAACAAGATTTTAAAATTGTCCAAGCGATGCAACAAATAAATTGAATTGTCATTTGTCACGTATTTTCAAAGCGGAAACTCTCGCCTGGCAAGGCGTTGGAGCGCCGCTTCGAGCACACGCTCAAGCCGTCCGTCGAGATTGGCACCATCATCTGCTTCCGACAGGATCGATGCCGGATCGATGAATCGCCAGCTCGCATCCAGCAGCAGCGCCTGGGCCCGGGCCCGCTCGCGAATACCGATGACGCCAGCACCAATGCCTTCCTCGATCACCTTCTCGAAGGCCCGCCGCATGCGTGCCCGATGCTTGCGTGACACCGCGCGGCTGGTGACCGTAGCGGTCACGAAAGCCGCGAAAAGCTCGGGCTCCTCCGCCCGCGCCGCACGATAGGCCTTGCTCATCGCCACCACCATGCGCTCCAGCTTGTCGAGCACGGGATCAGGCGCGCCGACCACCATCTCGATGCGTTCCTCGAGGGGCTTCAACCAGTTCGTCACCAAGGCATCGATCAGGGCCGTCTTGGAGGTGAAATAGCGATAGACATTGGGGTGCGTCATGCCCGCACTTTCCGCCACGTCGACCACGGTGAACTTCCGCACGCCGAAGCGCTTGAGCTGCTGTGCCGCGGCAACCAGGATGCGGCCTTTCGGCGTCTCGTCTCCCGCGCTCATGTCTCGACGATCCCGGCGGTGTCCCCACCAGCGCTCGAACCGATGCGACCATGCGGGGCCGCGAGATAGGCCTCCGAGCGCATTTCGATCAGGCGCGAGACGGTGCGTTCGAATTCGAAAACCTCGCGTCCCACGGTTGCCGCATAGAGCTGGTGCGGCTCGGCTTCGGCAGAGGCCACGACCTTCACATGGTGCTCGTAGAAAACATCGATCAGGATGATGAAGCGCTTGGCTTCATTGCGCCGCGGATAGTCCATGACCGGGATCCGGTCGATGATCACGGTATGGAACTCCCGCGCGATCATCAGGTAGTCGGACGCGCCCAACGGCCTGTCGCACAGATCCGCGAAGCTGAAACGCGCCACACCCGTTGCAGCTGCGGGCACGTCCAGCTTGCGGGTGCGCACGGTGATGACCTGCGGACTGGCCGGTGCGTTGCCCGTCAGCAGCGACCAGGCCGCATCCAGCGCGGCTGTCGCAGCAGCATCCGCAGGCGTGTGGTAGACCGGGGCGCCCGAAAGCTTCTCCAGCCGATAATCCGTGCGCGCCTCCAGCTTCAGCACGTCCATGCGCTCCTGCAACTCGGCGATGAACGGCAGGAACAGCGCACGGTTGAGGCCATCCCGGTAGAGGTCTTGCGGATCGACATTGGACGTCGCGACAAGCACGACACCCTTGTCCCACAGGGCGGAGAACAGGCGCCCCAGGATCATGGCATCGGCGATATCATTGACCGTGAACTCATCGAAGCACAGCACCCAGGCTTCTTCAGCCAGCGCTTCGGCCACGGGCGCGATGGGATCGCTGCCCTTGACCTTGCCATCCCTGGAAAGCTGCCGCCAGGCATGGATCCGCCCGTGCACATCAGCCATGAAATCGTGGAAGTGCACACGCCGTTTTCGCTGGGCCGGCACATAGGCGTGGAACAGGTCCATCAGCATGGTCTTGCCACGCCCGACAGCTCCCCAGATATAAAGTCCCTTGAGCGCCTGCGGCGTCACCGCCTTGGCACCGAACAGCCAGCCCAAGGCGCTCGACTTGCGCGCCAGCCGCGTGGCACTCAGTTGCTCCACCAGCGTGTGAAGGCGCTCGACCGCAGCGGCTTGCGCACCATCAGCCTCGATCTGGCCTGCACTGACCATGGACTGATACCGGGTGAGGAGATTGGGCAAGGCGACTCGACGGCTCTGGAGCGGCGACTGAAGCCGGTCTATCGCGTGGCGTTTTTCGCCGCAATGGGTCACGCCACCGTGAACGGCGATCACGAGACGGATTTGCAGTCTTCACGCGAGACTTGCGTGCCAGCAAGACCAGCCATGCAACTGCGCTGCATCCAAATCATAACTCTTTGATATCATTGGGCTACAGCGACACATTTCCGCCCAGATCGGGTCACGCTGCCGTGATACTGCGTGCAGCACGGGCCCGTCATTTGAGGTTGATCGCCGTGAGGCCGATGTTCTGTCCATCGACGGCGGCACTGACGCTTTCGCCGAAATCCACTGCCTCCCTTGCCGACAATGGTGTCGACAGTCCCGGAGGCAGCGCCAAACCCAGGAGACGTCCCATGCGCTCGATCATCAAGTCACTCATCGTTGTTTCCGCCCTCGTCGCAGGCGGTTCGGCCTTCGCCGGCGATGGCGGAGACACCACATTCAGCATGGCCATCGCCCAGAGCCAGTTGGCTTTCGCTGCCCAGCCGACCAACCGTGCCGTGGTTGACCGATCTGTCACCGCTCCGCGCGTGACGTCGCAGGCCGCCATCAATCAGGGCTTCGCCCCGATCAACACGCAGGATCTGGCACGCGGCAGCAACAACTGACCCCGTCCCGCATGAGCAGGTCATCCGCAACCTTGCGGTTGCGGATGACTGTTTTCAAGAGGACATTGCGTCAAGAAGGGCCGAGGCTCACTCCGCCGCTAGCCGAACGGGTTCGGTCGCTTGCATGATATGGCCGAAAGCGTGGCCCAGCATCAGGATGCCCGGCCCGCTTTGGCGGCAGGCCACCACATCGGCGCTGATCGTGTCGGCACTTCCCGCAATGATCTTCTGCTCGGGCAAAGTCGCGCTGATGATGAAACGTGCCGGTGTCGCCCGGTCGAGCCCCGCCGCGAAGGCCCGGTCCAGGAACGCACCCAGATTGCGCCGCCCCATATAGAGGCACGTGGTCACGTCAGAATCGGCAATGCTCGTCCAGTCGATACTCTCAGGCATGTCGCCCGTTTCCGCATGGGCCGTGACGAACTGCAACCGCCGCGCCACACCACGCCGTGTGAGCGAAGCGCCAAGAGCCGCCGCCGCACCCTGGGCAGCGGAAATGCCGTTGACGATGGTGAAGCCAACGCCCGCTGCGGCAGCCGCAGCGATCTCCTCATCCGCCCTGCCGAAGATCAGCGGATCGCCACCTTTCAACCGCACGACGCGGTTGCCCTCCTGCGCCAGCAGCACCGCCAGTGCGGTGATGTCGGTTTGTGCACAGGACGCCTTCCCTCCGCGTTTGCCGACATGGACCTTGCGGGCCTCGCGACGCCCGAAGGCCAGGACGCCCTCGCTGACGAGGTCATCATAGAGGATGACATCGGCCTCGCGCAGAAAGCGGACAGCCTTCAGCGTCAGCAACTCCGGATCACCCGGCCCGGCACCCACCAGCGCCAGATGGCCCTTGCCTGCGCTCAGGTCGCGATGCTGCAGGTCAGCGATCATGGCCTCGCGCTCGACCGGGCACGGTGCTTCGTTCGGGCGGGCCATCGCTTCCGTTGCGAAGCGTCGCCAGAAGGTCTTGCGATCCGCACCGTCCAGCCCGGCGCTCATCACCCTGCCGCGCCAGGTCTTGGCCGCCGCCGCCCAACGCGCCAGGCCCGCTGGCAGCAGTGTTTCGATCATCGAGCGGATCGCCTGCCCGAGGGGTGGAGCGCCGCCATCGGTCGAGATGCCGATGACGAGGGGAGACCGGTTGACGATGGCCCCGAACTGGAAATCACAGAACGCGGGCTTGTCGACCACGTTGACGGGAATGCCCCTGCTCCGGGCCACGGCAGCAAAATGCGCGCCCTCGGCATCATCCTCCAGAGCACCGATGGCAATGGCTGCGCCATCGAAGTCGCCAGGCTCAAGCGACCGCTGAACGAGCGTCACACGCTCCGGCCATTCCGTCACCAGCCGCGTCGTCTCTGCATCGGGCGCGTGCCAGACGATCCGCACGCGGGCACCCGCCGCCGCCAGCAGTTCCGCCTTCCACGCTGTTCCTGCCGATCCTCCGGCGACCAGCGCATACTTATCCTTGAGTTTCAAAAAGACAGGCAGCGTCGCGAGGTCGCCCATGCGTGCCGTGGTCTCACGCGGGGGACGGATGCGAGGGAAGGAAACAACTCTGGTCATGGTCAGTAGACATCCGCCTGGTAGCGACCGGCCTTCTTCAGGCCCGCCACATACGCCACCGCATCGTCGACGCTCATCTTGCCCTGCTCGGCCGCGATATCGACAAGCGCTCGCTCCACATCCTTCGCCATGCGCTTGGCATCGCCACAGACATAGAAATGCGCGCCTTGCTGGAACCAGTTCCAGAGTTCGGCACCCGTCTCGCGCATGCGGTCCTGCACATAGATCTTGTCCTTGCCGTCGCGGGACCAGGCCAGCGTCAGGCGCTCCAGCTGGCCGCGCTCCTTCATCGCGT
Organism: Hyphomicrobiales bacterium; assembly: GCA_031380285.1. Lineage (GTDB taxonomy): Bacteria > Pseudomonadota > Alphaproteobacteria > Rhizobiales > Beijerinckiaceae > JADCCX01. The sequence continues at coordinate 5,416 of JANNFV010000240.1, forward strand.
TCAGTTCATCCGCGTAGAAAAAGTCGGTGGCCATGCGCTGGTGGCCGAAGAACAGCCAGTTGCGCCCCGATGCATTGCTCGCCGCGCGGTCCTGCAGGAAGGCACGAAACGGGGCGATCCCGGTCCCGGGACCAACCATGATGATGGGGCGCGACGGATCATCCGGCAGCCCGAAGCCATGTGCCTTCTGCACATAGACCGGCAGCTTTGCGCCAGCTTCCAGCCGCTCGCCCAGAAAGGTCGAGGCAACCCCCATCCGCTGCCACCGCCCCAGCGTGTAGCGCACGGTGTCAACCGTCAGCGTCAACCGTCCGGCCTGATGGCGTGGCGACGACGAGATCGAGTAGAGGCGCGGCTGCAGCTCGTCGAGCGCCTCGACGAAGGCTTCCGGGCTGACCTTCAGGCCGGCAAATTTGTGCAAGGTTCCCAGCACATCGAGCAGCTCCAGATCGCCGTCAGGATCCTCGCCCTTCGCGAGCGCCTGTGCCTTGGCCCGCACGGCTCCGCCCGTCACGAAGGAGATGAGCTGGAACAGATTGTCGGGCGCTGGCCCCAACGCCCGGTCGTGGATCAGCACATCGCGCAGCGCCTTGCCCGCAATGTCGTGCTCCGGCCTGGCTCCGATCAAGGCGATCACGGCATCGGCAAGACGGGCATCGTTGGCAGCAAAGACACCGAAGGAGTCACCCGCAGCATAGGAGATGCCGCTGCGGGAGAGGTCGAATTCGACATGGTAAGTCTCCTTCTCGGACCCCTCGCCATTGAGCTTGCGACGCCCCAGAAAGATCGCCTCGGCGGGATTGTCGCGGGACAGGCCCTTTTCGCCCAGGGACTTGGGCGCTTCCCCTGCGGTCGGCACCGCCGCACCCGAGGTCGCGCCCTGGGCGAGTTCCTCGGCCAGCGTCTTCAGCATCCGCAGCGTATCCTTGCCGCCCGGCGCACAGAGGTTGAGCTTGGGCTCCTTGCCCTCGGCGATCGCGGCGGAGTAGGTTTCGCACAGATAGCCGCATTGGCCACAATTCTGCTGCGCCATGGCGGCGAACATCCGCCGCTTCACCGGCTTGCCCTCGGCGAGTTTCATCCGGTCAGTGATCACCATGGCGGGGTCATGCCAGGGCGCATCCAAATCCTCGGCGGGAGCGCCATCGAGCAGCGTGGCAGCTTCGCCGGGCGAAAGAGCCGTGACCGCAGCCGTATCGAGATTGAGATATCCCGCGAAAAAGCCGCTCAACCACACCCGCTGATCCACTGAAAACGGCGCGTTCTCCGGCAGCAGGTCGAAGGTCTTCACCGGCGGCATCTGGATGGTCATGACGCAGCCCCTGCCGCCTCGACCAGGGCCTTCAGACGATCATCGTCCAGGCGATTGGAGAAGGCGTGGAAGCTTTCCTCGGCGTCCGTACGGTTGCCTTGCCAGGCCCGCAGCAACTGCTCGACACGGACAGGCGCGTCCTGTGCCTTCACGCCCTTCCAGACCTCGCGCCCGATCTTCGCCTGGTCCGCGAAACCGCCGCCGACCACGATGTCATAGCCCTCGACCGTGTCGCCATCATCGTTGATGGGTACCTTGGCTCCGATCAGGCCGATGTCGCCGATATAGTGCTGTGCGCAGGAATGGTGGCAACCCGTGAGATGCACATTGACCGGCTGATCAAGCGTCAGCCTGGCGTCCACATGGGAGGCGATGACGAGCGCGTCTTCCTTGGTATGTGCCGCAGCGAACTTGCAGCCCGTGGCGCCGGTGCAAGCCACAAGCCCAGCCTGCAGCGAGGTCGCGGACAGCGACAGCCCCAGTTTCTCGATCCCCTTGGCCAAGGGTTTCAGCTTGCCATCAGGCACGCCGGAAAGCAGCAGGTTCTGCCACACGGTCAGCCGGATATCACCATCGCCACAGTCCTGCGCCAGCGCCGCGATGCCGCGCATCTGCGCAACGGTCAGCTTGCCGACAGGCATGGTCACGCCGACCCAGTTCAGGCCCGCCTGCTTCTGACGATGGACGCCGATATGCGCAGAGCGGTCGAAGGCCGGGCGCGGTGCGATGGCACTCTCGGCGATGCGCGTCAGGCTGCGGCCAAGCACGGCCTCCGTCTCACGGATGAAGCGATCAAAGCCCCAGTCATCCAGGACATACTTCAATCTGGCCCTGGCCCTGTTCGTCCGATCGCCCTGGGCGATGAACACCTTCAGGATTGCCTCGGCGATGGGGGTGCAGTCCTCGGCACGGCAGAACACGCCTGTAGGCCGCGCCAGATCACGATGCCCGGAGATTCCGCCCAGCACCACACGCCACCACAC